>VYCT01000184.1 GCA_009843785.1 Candidatus Poribacteria bacterium
CCGTTACTTCAGTGTTCATATTACATTCAAACCTCTCGTGGATTTTGAGAATATTTTAATACATTTTTTAAAGAATATCAAGAAATTCCCATAGGGTTTCCGTCTCTACAGGGATAACCAAACGGTATCCCCATGTCCTTTTAGGTTTTACTATAGCGGATTTTATCGTCTACTCCCCATCATGTGCAGGATGATAAATCAACTATTTTTTACCTGTCAAAACCGGTTGCATATAGGTTTTCAAGTCGTCCGAGCGTTTGAGCCACTTTTGGAGGTGGTCGGCGTATTTCTCTGGGTTCTTTTTTTCCAGCGATTGGAAAACGGCACGTTTTTGGGCATCAAACTGGAGGAATACCTCCCACGCGTAGGCTGGGTTCTGAGAGCGTTTTGCTTCAAAATCCGCATTGAATGCTCTGACAGCATCCGCGGTGCCCATCCCCCATTGCCCGTCCGCTTCAACACCGACGAGTTTCTGGACCTCCTTTACTGCTTCTCGGCCCACCAGCGTAACGAAATCGGCATAGATCAGTTGGAGTGCGGGGTGGATGTCCCAGGCGTGCCATCTTCTTTGGAGCGTGTCATAGTAGTAGCGTTTGATGATGGTAATATCGACTTTTGGGTCCTTGAGCGGATTGAGTTTGGGGTTACCCGCAAGTTCTCGGACATATCTGGGTAGGTGGCGGATATCGCCCTGTTTGCTGCGCCATATCTCCCATTTTTTCTGGGTGATACCGGCATAATTATTCGCGTCGTTGACACTCTCATCGTGTGCGATGATGAACACGAGGGCGTGATCGTGGTCAATCGGTACGCCGTTGTAACTGGTCAATATGGCGTAAACGGCAAAGAAAGAACAGACCGCGATAATGGGTTTAATCATTTTCGTTCTCCTGTTTGAGATTAGAGGGTTTTGATTGAATGGAGAAACTCAAGAGGTTTTCTGACGTATGCAAGGTTTCTGCCGAGTATCCGGTGCGGTTGATGAAGATTAAAAAATTAATTCGGTAATCTTATTGGCAAAGCCCGGTGCGGTTCCAAACCGCACCTACCGGGGCTGGGGGAATCAGAATTACCGATTTAAATACCGAAACTTTATCAAACCGCATCTACCGGGCCTGGGGAAACAGCGATTACCGGTGGAAGCGGCGTTCTAATTCATCACGTCCCATTTCGACGATGATCGGACGCGAGTGCGGACAATTGAACGGAAGTTTTGCTTGTGATAACTCCTTGATGAGGTTCGTCATCTCCTTCATATCCAACGTATCTCCGGCTTTAACAGCGGATTTACATGCAAGTGTGATCAAAGCGTTATCAATAGCTTCAGGGAGTTGTACGTCGGTATGCGGTGCTTCCGGGAGTTTGTCAAGTAGATCAGTGACCGTCTGTGCGGCAACGCGGGTTGGGAGTGGCGACGGAATCGCCCGAATCAGAATCGTATTGCCACCGAATTCTTCCAGATCAAAACCGAGTTTCTCGAAGATGTCACCGTGAATTTTCAAGGCACTGAGCTGCTGCGGTGTGGCTTCAAGCGTGACGGGCAGTAGTAACCCTTGCACAGGAATCCCGTCGGCTTGCATCTGATTGACGAAGCGTTCATAAAGCACACGCTCGGCAGCGACGTGCTGGTCGATGAAGAAGATTTTATCCTTCGCCTCAGCGACGATATACGTTTTAAAGAGGTTCGTCTTGAGTTGGACATCCTCAAAGTCGAGTAGACTGAGGTTTACACCATCAGGGATCTCCTGCTGCGGGGGTTGCACGACGATTTCAGTAGGCGTAGACGGAGTTTGGACTTCCGCAGCGTCAGGAGTTTCAGTTTCCTGTTCGCTGGCTTCTGTTTCCTGTGTTGGAACAGACGGCACGTGTCGCCGCTGTGTTCGTGTTACAGGTGTTCTGGCGCGTTGCCCGCCTGTAGTAGGTATGTGACGCCCCTTCCCAGTAACAGGTGGGGACCCCGGCGTGGAAATCCGGCCTGATAGACTGGTATCGCGGGTTTCAGCGTCTTCCTCGGATTGCGTCGGTTCGGTAGGTGTCTCAATTTTGGGGATATATTTCGCTTTATGGACAGCGTCACGGAGTACTCGGACGATGCCGCTATAAATCGTCCGTTCGTTGCGAAACCGCACCTCAATTTTGGCGGGATGCACATTGACATCGACTGTTTCTGGCTCTAATGTAAGGAAAAGCACTGCGACCGGCTGCCGTCCCTTGGCTACCATAGCGTCAAGTGCCTCTGTGAGTGCCGCACCGATAATCCGACTGCGGATCGGTCGCTGATTGAGAAAAAAGAGTTGATATTCTCGGTTCGGTTTCGTGAACTCCGGTTTTCCGAGCAATCCGTAGACCTTCAGGTCAGGCAGATCTTCTGTGAATTCGATGAGATTCTCGGCGAATTCTTTGCCGTAGAGCAGACGTACCCGCTCCAGATGCGAATCGCAGGCGCGGACATCCAGCAGTGACCTGCCGTTGTGCGTCAGCGAAAAATGGATGCTCGGATGCGCGAGTGCCGCCCATGTCACCTGATTCGTGACGTGGTTCATCTCGGTGGTATCGGTTTTGAGGAATTTCAGGCGTGCGGGGACGTTGTAAAAGAGGTTGTTAATCGACATGTGCGTGCCGGGAGAGCATCCACTCTCTTGTACGGAACGGAAGACTCCACCCTCAACGCTAACCTTCGTCCCCTCAAGTGCGTCGGCGGTGCGGGTGAGGAGTTCAAATTGAGAGACCGAGGCGATACTGGCTAACGCTTCGCCGCGGAACCCAAACGTTTGAATACACTCAAGGTCTTCAATACGGTTCACTTTGCTCGTCGCGTGGCGTTCCAAGGCGAGGAGCGCGTCCTCACGTTCCATGCCGACTCCGTTATCGGAGACATGGATGAGGCGTTTGCCGCCTGCCCGGATTTCGACACGGATAGAGGTGCTTCCTGCGTCCACAGCGTTTTCGATCAGCTCTTTGACGACTGAAGCGGGACGTTCAACGACTTCGCCAGCGGCAATCTTATTGGCAACATCTGCAGAGAGTATCTTAATCTTTCCCATTTTTTTAATTATAGGGTTTCCGCTCGGTTTTTTCCGATGTCAAAAACCGGTTCTCGCTTAGATTGGTGTCCATTTGGAGGAATTGCGTTTTTTATCTTTCGCAATTCGACGATAACGAGGCTCTAACCCACTCCATATTTATTGCACGTTTTATAACAAGCGCGTAGGTTGGGTTGAACGGGACCTTACTAACAAACCACACAAGATAGATGATTTTCAAGTTCATCGGAAAGCCTGAAATCACCAAAATATGAGTGAAACCCAACGCATTAGCACATCAATAGCACTTGGCTTGTTGGGTTTCGCTATCTATATTTCTACCAACATGAGATTGAAAAATAGCATCATCCGTATAAATAAGGCGACTCTTTGTCTTTTACCGCTCAACCCAACCTACGGTTACATCCTTCTTATTTTTAGTATTGAACTCACATTATTTATTCAGCGTTTTGGTATAAGTAACAGTCGCATGAATGCGTCTGTGTAAAGCGCGTTTCGTCTGGATATGTGTCTTTACATATAGGCATGACTTCTGGACAGCGTGGATGAAAATAACAGCCAGATGGACGATTGATGGGTGAAGGCACATCCCCCTCTAATTGAATCTTTTCAACACCGGTTTGCGGATCCATTTTCGGGACAGTAGAAAGGAGTGCCCGCGTATACGGATGCTTCGGTGCATCGAAAATTTCTTCTGTTGTCCCACGCTCAACAATTCTACCGAGATACATCACCGCCACCTCATCCGCAAAGTACTCAACGACAGAGAGATTGTGCGTAATGAAGAGATAGGTGAGATTGAAATCGGTCTGTAGCGATTTTAGGAGATTCAGTATCTGCGCTTGTACGGATACGTCTAACGCACTCGTCGCCTCGTCACAAACGATGAACTCCGGATCGACAGCGAGACAGCGTGCGATCCCGATGCGTTGTCTTTGACCGCCAGAGAATTCGTGCGGGTAACGCGTCACCATGTCCGGCGATAAGCCGACGCGTTGCATCAGTTCTGCGACCCGATTTTGGCGTGCCTCTGTGGACTCACCGATATCGTGCGCTTGCATCCCCTCCTGAATAATCGCACCTACAGTCATTCGAGGATTCAGGGAGGCGTAGGGGTCCTGAAAGATAATCTGCATCTGCTTCCGATACGGGTGCAGATGTTGACGCGTGGCAACTGCGATGTTATCACCGTCATAGATAAGATCGCCTTTGACTGGTACGCCTAATCGGAGAATCCCTTTGCCGAAAGAGGTCTTGCCGGACCCGGATTCGCCGACGAGTGCAAGTGTCTTCCCGCGTGGAATATCAAGCGTAACATCATCAACGGCATAGACGTAACCGACCGTCCGTTTGAAGATACCCTTCTGGATCGGATAGTGAACACAGAGGTTTTTCACCTGAAATTGTGGTTGTGTGTCTGCGGACTGTGTTGAAGATTCCTCTATTTTATCCGTATCCGTTTCGAGTTCCAGTTTTGTAGCACCCGTAGTTACAGCACTGAACGGCGGTTCAGGGTTGTAGAGGTGGCAGGCGACATTGTGTTCGCTACCGTTAACGGCATGCAACGTCGGTGGAATGGTTTCGCACCCGTCCATGACTTTGGGACAGCGCTCCGCGAATCGACAACCGTCATTATAGTCGGTGGCTTTCGGGACTCTACCGGCGATTGTATGTAATTGCGTTCCGCGTTTATCGCGAGCCGGTGTCGATTCCAGAAGTTTCACGGTGTAAGGGTGCTGCGGTGTCTCGTAAAGTTGCTCCCAAGTGCCTATCTCGGCGATTTTCCCGGCGTACATAACGGCAACGCGGTCAGCTATATTGCCAACAACCCCCAAATCGTGTGTTATCAGTAGTACTGCCATTTCCAGCTCTTGCTGGAGGCGTTGGATAAGTTCAAGGATTTGTGCTTGTATCGTAACATCCAAAGCGGTTGTAGGTTCATCAGCGATGAGGAGTCCTGGGCGGCAGGAGAGTGCCATCGCAATCATAACGCGTTGTTTCATACCGCCGGACATCTGGTGCGGATATTCATCGTAACGCGCCGCGGGTTCCGGGATACCGACGAGGTCAAGCATTTCGATTGCAGCGTTTCGTGCAGCCGTGCCGCGAAGGTCTTGATGCTGTCGGATTGCTTCCGAAATCTGGTAGCCGATCGTAAAAACAGGATTAAGACTGGTCATCGGTTCTTGGAACACCATAGCAATGTCATTGCCCTGAATCTTCCGTTTTTCAACTTCCGGTAGGCGCGTAATGTCCTGTCCGTTGTAGTAGATGGCACCGCCTGCGATGAACCCGGCAGGCTGCGCGACGAGTTGGATCACGGACAGCGCGGTGACGCTTTTCCCACAACCCGACTCACCCACAAGCGCGAAAATCTCATTCGGTGCAATGTCGAAAGAGATGCCGTCAACCGCGCGGGCAAGTCCCTCTGGGGTACGAAAATAGGTTTTGAGGTTTTGTACGCTGAGGAGTGCTTCTTGCATGAGGTTACTATATCAGAGAAACCCCTGAAAGTCAAGGAAAATTTGTCATGTAAACTAAATGCCCTTGGTATCGTTATATCCGATAGACCCCGACGCGTTTGAAGAGGAACGATATAACTTACAACAAAATTATATTAATGAAATTGCAGGATCTGTGCTATACTGAATTTATATGTTCAGCCTACAGGTTTCTGCCATAGAAAACCTCAAAAATAGAGGTGCAAAATTTTGAAGGAGAATCGAAAAATGATGAAAAGATTTTTTTTTGGTTTGACTTTCCTTGCATGTCTCCTCAGTTTGACATTCTTTGTTGGCTGTGGGGACCCTGAAGGTACGGAAAGGGCAGATTTAGTTGTCAACGACGACAACGACGATGACGATACGGAACCTTTCGTGCCAATCGTCCTGCCAGACGAACTCTACGACACCAGTGATCTCACTTACGACATCAGTGATGAAGAGGTACAGGAACTGATGGCGTTAGAAATTCCGGATCACTTCTTTCATGATCCGAAATATTTTCATGCGCAACTTCTCCAGCAATTCGGCAATATTCCAGCGGTTCATATCGTCGCGGAACGTCACCGAAAACGATTGCTGAAACCCGGGGGATTCACCGCAACCCTTGATGAAGCGCTTAATTATGCCAAAGCACGATATGTGCTCTGGCCGAACGAGTCGACTAAAAAGTCTCTTGAAGGATATTTGAAAGATAAACTGATGCAGGAGACGGATGATCCTGAACTGTTCGCTCAAATCTACAGAGAACAATTAATCGAACAGTTTGGGCATATTCCGGAGGTTGATATTGTCGTTGCGGGAGAGACAAAATTGATGTTTGGAGGCTTTAGAATCAAAGGCAATGAGGATGAATACCTTGCCTACCATGAAGCACTCTATGTTCTCTTTCCGAATGCGTCGGTTCTGCGCGAACTTGAAAGAGCCAGAGAAGAAGTCCGAAAGGCAAAAGAAGAAGAAGAATAGTTATGTTGATAGGCGCGGTTGATGAAGATTAATTTATTAATTCGGTAATTCTGATCTCTTTTCTGTCTGAATCGCGGAATGCACGGAAGACATAGAGGACACGGAATGAAGATATTGTTTTTCGGACGGTCTCCATCTCGGACGAAAGGCAATATAGAAGTTAGCGTCGCCTTTTCAGTGTTCTCCGCGTTCTCCGCGCACTCCGCGATTCAGACGACAAGAAACCCATTTCACTCGGCAGTGTCAGATGTGGGAGCTGCTGCGGCATCTTGCTGGCGTGGTGCGCTTTTTGCGCAACGGAATCCGAGCCAACTGTTCGTGTTTGTAGGTGTATCATTACCACGACTCGCCGCTTGCGCCGGAGAATTACGCGTGTTCCAAGAACCGCCACGCGACACACGCACCGTCTGAACACTTGTAAAATCTTCTATCAATGCCTCAATATCCGAGACACCCGCGACTGGGTTTTCCTTTGGGGAACGCCTATAAAAGTTTTTGTTATATTCATCTAAACACAGTTCCCATACATTCCCACCCATGTCGTGCAAACCGTACCCGTTTGGTAGATAACTCCCGACATTTCGGGTATATTTTCCGTAATACCCGTAGTTCGCTCTGCCGGGATCGCGAGAATTGCCCCATACATAGCGTTTATGCGCCACCCCACCGCGTGCTGCCCTCTCCCATTCTGCCTCCGTTGGCAGCCGCTTGCCGACCCACTTCGCATAAGCCATCGCCGCGTACCAACTCACATAGACAACCGGATGATGGGCTTGCCAATTAGCGTAGTCGTTCCCATCCCAGTGTTTGAGATAGTTGCCATCGTGGTATTCACTCGGAATGTTGTCTTTGCGCCACTCAGGATTGGCATCAATGAACGCTTTGAATTGCGCGTTCGTCACTTCATACGGGTCGATATAGAATTCGTCGAGGTAGACGGTGTGTCTCGGGGTTGCTTCCGTGATTTCATTGCTGCCCATCTGAAACTCACCCGCAGGAATCCGCACCATTTCGGTCGATGCTCTTTCTAATTGCTGGGTTGTTACATCGCCTCTTCCTCGCGATTGCAGTGCTCTCTCAAAATCAGTTTTTGCAGCGTCATGTTGCCCGAGTGCCCGCTTCGCTTTCCCGCGGCTGTGGTATGCTTCGGTATAACTGGGACTCCGTTCTATAGCTACATCCAAGTCATCTATGGCACCGTTATAGTCGCCAAGGGCAGCCTTTGCGACACCACGGGTATGATAGTCGAAGGCTTCATCCGGATCGAGTTGAATAGCTTTTTCACTGTCCATGATTGCTCCTTGATACTGTTTTCGGGCTTCCGCAGTTTTTCCTTGTTTGGTTCTCAATTCTCCGAGGCGGAATTTCACCCATCCACGCTCGCTGTAATTTGTATCCTCTTCAGGCTGTAATTTGATAGCTTTGGTACAGTCCTTTATCGCTGCTTGATACTGTTTTTGGGCTTTGTCAAATTCTGCTTGTTCAGCGTTCAGTGCCCCAAGGAGCGACTTTGCCCAGCCGCGACCGGTATAATTTCTATCGTCGTCTGAATCTAACTTGATGGCTTTCGTATAATCCTCTATTGCTGCTTCATACTGCTTTTGGGCGGCTGTAGGATTCCGTCGCTTGGCTTCATACTCACCGTAGTGGCACCGTGTGTGCCCGCGACCGTTGTAGTTTGCATCATCTTCAGGGTCTAATCTGATAGCCTCGGTATAGTCCGCTATCGCTACGTGATAGTGTTGCCGCGCTTGAGTGATGCTTCCATACTTTGCCATAGACTCACCATAATGGACTGCCACGTTCCCGCGAGTGGCGTAGGCATCCGTAAATTCAGGGTCCGCCTCAACGGCTCCATTAAGGTCTGTGAGTGCTGCTTTATAATCATTCCCATTGTAGTTATCTTCTCCGCGTTGGAGGTGGCCATAAGCACGGATCCGTTTTTGTTTGTACCAATCCACCAACGGTTCAACTTGCGCGGGTTGGGAAAGCAGTGTCTTGAGTAGATTTGACGGCACAGCGTAACTGAACGAACTGTCTACGGCGGTACTGATACCGATAACTTCACCTTTGCCGTTTAGCATGGGACCGCCACTGTTTCCCTTAGAAATATCGGCTGTTGTCTGTAACCATTTATCTCTATAGCGGCTGCTGCGTATTGTTCCCTCTGTCAGTTTATATTCACCACCGCCGGGGTAACCTATTGCGTAAACAGTCTCACCTTTCCGAGCAGTATCACTGCTACCCAGAGAGATCGGTGCGCCTTCACCTGCGATTTTTAAAACGACGAGGTCGTTTTCAATATCATACGCAGTGACCCCTTCAACCATCCAGATTGTGTCATCATCACTAAGTTTTGCGAAAATGGGTCCGGGACGTGCGATGACATGGAGATTTGTTACGATTTTATCGGATTGCACAAAGAAACCGCTGCCCGCTCCTATTTTCATCAAATTACCGCCGGTAATACGGACGACAGATGCTTTGCCTTTTTCGGCTGCGAGTTCTGGTGTTAGTGTTGGAAGTTTTTCAGAAACGCCCTGCTGTGGAACTCGCGCACATGAGACGAGTAAGACTAAAGCGAAGAAACTAAGTAGACTTTTTCTAATGTGTTTCATGGGGGGCATACCTCTGGTTTTATTAAATACGCTCAGCATTCGCTGAGAATTTGGGTTTGTTAAACGATCACAGACGAAATATAAACAGGTAAAAGTGCCTTTCGTTTGGTGTCCTATTTTTCAAAATCTGGGTCTAATTCCGTTGCTTTTGCAAAATCGGCTTCTGCTTCTTCGTGCTGTCCGAGTGCTTTCTTCGCTAATCCACGATCATAATAGAGCAGTGCTTTACTCGGGTTGAGTTGGATGGCTTCATTGAAATCGTTAATGGCATCGGTATGTTCGCCAAGGGCAACTTTCGCGATGCCGCGCGTATGGTAAGTCGCTACTCTCCGAAGTTTGGCTCCTTTCGGATTTGACTGGAGTACCTTGTCGCACTCGGATACTGCTTCTTGGTAGAGGGTTTGTGCTGCTGTGGTGTTGCCTTGCTCGATTTCCAATTTTCCCATCAAGCACTTCGTCCACCCCAAATCGTTTAGATAAACCCCACTCCAGAACAGCGTTCTCTTTGAATCTAATTGAATCGATTCGGTGTAATCGTTTATCGCCTTTTGATAGAGGGTTCGGGATTGTGCGTGATTTCCGTTTTCTGCTTCAGCTGCCGACCAACGTAGTCTCGTATAACCGCGACTGTAGTATCCTGTGTAAGTAGTTGGAGCGACGATGATAGCTAGGTTCGCATCTGCTATCGCTTTTTGATAATTCCCCAATTTACCGTTGGCAATACCCCGGGCGGCGTATGCCTCTACTTTATGAGCGGCAACGAACTTGTCATCCTCAATAATTTTGTCATAAATTGTGATTGCCCCTGCATAGTCACCCGACTTCTGCTTTAAAAAGGCGCGTATAACGTAAGAGGCACCTTTAACCCGACCCCACCAGATGCGCCGAAATATACCAACTTCGCTGTTATGCATCTTAGCCACAGTGTACGCAGTATAGGCAAGAACCTCTGGTCGTTTTCGCCACGTTGACCAAGATTCTATCTCTGCCGAGGCAGTGCTCGCGAGTAATGTTTTCAATGTATTTGAAGGAATAGCATATCCAATATTTTTGGAGTCAACACCCGCTGAACAGATTCCTATGGCTTCACCGCTGCTGTTCAGGAGAGGGCAGCCGCTCCAGCCTGGTGCGATTAATAGATTTAATCTGAGCCGTTTGTCGGGTGACTGGGGACCCCGTACAGTACCTTCTATCTTATTTTTCTTGTCGCCGTTGAATCCTACCGCGCAAACCTGAACGTCTTTCTCAACAATCTCACTGTTGCTAAGTCGGAAAGGTGTATCTTCCTCAGCGGTTTTCAAGACAACGAGATCGTTTTCGTAATCAGATGCGATGATACCTTCAATCGTATAAACGGTTCCTGTGTCAACGTGTGTCACAGCCATCTTTGTATAACCTGCGAGGCAATGAAAGCATGTCACGATTTTATCACGTTCCACAAAGAAACCACTCCCTCCACTTCTGACAATCCAACCTGGAATTTCGATTTCGGTTTCAAAATAAACCACGGTGCCGACGATTTCTTCGGTAGGTTGTTGGCTTTTGTCGTTTTTCATATCTGTCCCTATCTGCTTTCGATATCCGGGTCCAATTCCTTTGCCTTCGCGAAGTCAGTGTCCGCTTGTTTCTGCCGCCCGAGTGCCTGTTTCGCAAGTCCGCGCTGGTGATAGGCGTGCGCGAAATCCGGTTTGAGTTTGATGGCACTATCAAAGTCCTTGATCGCGTCATTGTGTGCCTCAAAAGCAATCTTTGTGACTGCGCGCGTGCAGTATGCATAAGCGTTTCGCCGATCGCGTTGGATCGCTACCTCACTGTCGTCCATCGCCGCTTCATAGAGTTCCCGCGCGGCTTCCATGTTTCCATTAGCGGATTCGTATTCTGCAATGAGATACTTCGCATAACCGCGATTGTTGTAGTTTCGACTCGCGAGGCTGGGGTCCGGGGCGACCTGGATGGCTTTCGTATAGTCAGGAATCGCTGCATGATACAACTGGATGGCTTCCGTCTCATCTCCTTGTGCGGCTTTGTCCAACCCGAGGAGGTACCTCGCTAATGCGCGATTATAGTACGCGCCATAGGAATCCGCCTCGCTCAGGCCGATGCTGAGGGCTTTATCGTAATCTGCAATGCCCTCGATGTACTGCTTCAGTCCCATTCTCGCCTGTGCCCGATTGTAGTAGGCGGGTGCTGCATCGGGGTTGCGTTCAATGGCAGTGCTACAGTCAACGATACCGCCTTCAAAGTCTCCCAGAGTCGTTTTCGCAGCACCGCGATTGAAGTATGCTTCTGTGAAGTCTGGGTTGCATGCCAGGGCGGCATCCCAGTCAGCGATAGCACTTTCGGTCTGTCCAAGGAGATTCTGTAAAGCGCCGCGATTGTGATAGACTTCCGCCAAATCTGGATTGAGTTGCAGGGCAGCCGTGTAGTGTTTTATCGCTGCCTTATACTGTCCTTCTCTTTGCTTAACGTATCCGTGAGAAGCCTCGTCATAAGCGCGTATCCGGGGACGCTGTTTCCATGTTTCAAGAGGTTCCACGGCACCCACTTCCGCCAGCAGTGCCTTGACAGCATTTGAAGGAATCGCGTAAGCAAATTCTCGGGGATTGTTTACACCGGTCTCAGTAGGGGATGAGCTGCCCGCAACAGCAACGCCGATAACTTCACCTGCTCTGTTTATGACGGGCCCGCCGCTATTCCCTGGGGAGAGCACCGTTTTTAAACGCAGATGTGTGTCGCTATACCGGATACCGTGCACGGTCGCTTCCGTGACGGCACCTCTGGCACCCCTCTCTTCTATACCGCCCCCGGTGCATCGGACTGCGTAAACCTGTTCACCTTTCTTGACGGTATCACTGTCGCCGAGCGGCAGCGGTATCCCTTCAGTCGAAATCTGCAAGATGACCAAGTCGGTTTTGTCATCAAACGCAACCACGTCCGTAACCGGATACGGGACGCGTAGATTCACCGGCTCTACCAAAACCGTTGTTGTACCAACAACACAGTGAATGTTCGTTGCAATCAGGTGCGGTGCTACAAAAAAACCACTTCCCGCTGCGATCTTAACGGCTTGTATCTGCTTACCCCTGCGGTGTCCGGTGGGTTCTACCTTCCAAAGGACAACGGAAGCACCTAAGGCTTTTGAAGCAATTCGCTGGAGCGACCTGTTTTTATTATTTCTCGTTTTCCGTTTCCTCATCCTTTTGTTTCCTAAGAAAAAAATCTTTTCTTTTTATTATAGCCTAAATTTGAGGTTTTGCAAGGTAAAAAGACTTGACATCTCCAGTAGAATATGTTATCATAATTGACAAATCTGGCGAAACTTGCACAACATCACGCATCATTCAAACAAGATATGGACAAAAAATCGCTTACCACACTGACATCGCAATATAGGGAGTTTGTGCGCTATAATACCCCATACCAAGATAGCCTTCGTGCTGTCACGGGTTTGCGCGCCATATTCATTATTATTGCTATTCGTCGCACTGTGGTGGGCTAATCACGACCAGATCAGTAGTTTTTATTATAACGCCCATCACTGAAGCAGACGATTTCGGTGGGGCGTTTTGTTTTTTAAGAGTCTTCAGTTATCAGTTCTCGGTTTTCAGTTAAAGAAGCACTCTGTCATTTACTTCCCAGATGCCCTGTTTCGGTTCTCACTGCGAAGCAGGACGAAACAGGCCCAGGAGGCTAATAGTAAAAAAATGTTTGAAGAAGTATCACCCCAATTTACATTTGCTGAGAAAGAGAAACAGACCTTAGCGTTCTGGCGTGAAAACGACATCTTCAAAAAAAGTATGGAGATGTATAAGGATGCACCGTCCTTTGTTTTCTTAGAGGGACCGCCGTTTGCGAATGCGCCGCCGGGTGTGCATCACGTCCTTGCGCGCATCATGAAAGACGCTGTCTGCCGGTATAAGACGATGACGGGACATTACGTCCTCCGTAAAGCCGGTTGGGACACCCACGGACTTCCTGTCGAATATCAGGTCGAAAAGCAACTCAATATCACAAATAAGGCAGAATTGGAGGCTTACGGCGTTCAAAACTTTATCGAAAAGTGTAAGGAAAACGTGTTTGAATACGAGCAGGACTGGCGACGAATGACAGAGCGCATCGGATTCTGGGTCAACCTCGATGATGCCTATATCACGTTGTCCAACGATTATATTGAAAGCGTCTGGTGGGTGCTGCGACAAGCATGGGATAAGGAACTGCTGTATCAAGGACATAAAGTGCAACCGTATTGCTACCGGTGTGGCACCACCTTGGCAAGCCATGAAGTCGCGCTCGGTTACCAAGAGGTTTCCGATCCGTCTATCTTCGTTCGGTTTCCACTGAAGAACAAGGAAAACACGTACCTACTCGTCTGGACAACGACACCGTGGACGCTACCCTCTAACGTCGCTGTTGCCGTCGGAGAGGATTACGATTACGTCGCTGTTGAAGAACAGAATGGGCAGCACCTCATCCTCGCCAAGGAATGTGTCTCCAGTTTATTCGGAGATGAACCCCCGCAGATCGTCGAAACCTATAAGGGCAGGGACCTTCAAGAGTGGGAATACGAACCCTTGTTTGATAGCGGACAGCATCCAGAAAAATCTCACTATATCGTCACCGGCGATTTTGTAACGACGACAGAGGGCAGCGGCTTGGTCCACATTGCGCCAGCTTTCGGACAAGACGACTACGACATCGGGAAACAACACAACCTTCCGTTGGTACAATTGGTAGGTCCTGATGGTAAATTTGTTTCAGCGGTAAAAGAACCGTGGGCAGGTGAATACGTTAAAGATGCCGACCCACAAATCATTGAGAATTTGGATGGGCGTGGACTTTTGTTCAAGGCTGCCGAATACACGCACCAATACCCCTTCTGTTGGCGATGTGATAACCCGCTGCTCTACTACGCGCGCGAATCGTGGTTTATCCAAACGACCGCTATCCGAGAACAGATGCGTCAACACAATCAGGAAATCAACTGGTACCCAGAACACATCAAAGACGGACGGTTCGGGAACTGGTTGGAAAACAACATCGACTGGGGCTTGAGTCGTGAACGCTATTGGGGCACACCGTTGCCGGTCTGGGTGTGTGATGATTGCGGACACCAACACTGTGTCGGTAGTATCGCTGAATTGAAAGCACTCGGCACGGATGTCCCCGATGATATTGAGTTACACCGTCCGTATGTGGATGACATTGTCCTCACCTGCGAGAAATGCAGAGGCACGATGCACCGCGTACAAGATGTAATTGATTGCTGGTTCGACTCTGGCTGCGCGCATACAGCACAATGGCACTATCCTTTTGAAAACAAGGAACTGTTTGAACAGGCCTATCCTGCGGATTTCATCTCCGAAGCGATCGATCAGACGCGTGGGTGGTTCTATAGCCTCTTGGCGACCGGTACACTCCTCTACGATAAACCTGCCTACAAAAACTGCCTCTGTCTTGAACTCATCCTCGCCGCCGATGGACAAAAAATGAGTAAGAGTCGCGGGAACACGGTGGATCCCTGGACAATTTTAGACGAGCAGGGCGCAGATGCGATGCGGTGGTATATGTTCACAGGATCCGCACCGTGGGCACAACGGATGTTCAAGATTGATGGCGTTGACGAGGCGTTGAAGAAGTTCATGGGAACGCTTCAGAACGTTTATAGTTTTTTCGTGATGTACGCCAACCTCGAACAGGTTGATGTCTTGAGAGGGACACCGCCGGTTGCGGAGCGCGCCGTTGTAGACAGGTGGATCTTGTCCCGTCTCCATTCCCTCATTGACAATGTGCGCGATGAGATGGAAAACTATCAACTCACGAACGCGCCACGTGCGATTGAGGCGTTTGTGGAAGACCTCAGCAACTGGTACGTCCGCCGAACCCGAGACCGCTTCTGGGGCGCGGAAGCAGGACCCGACAAACAAGCAGCTTATGCCACGCTCTATGAGGTGCTTGTTACTGTGGCGAAACTCTCCGCACCCTTCGTCCCGTTTTTGGCAGATGAGCTTTACCGAAATCTGGTATGTTCGCTTGATGCTGAAGCACCGCTGAGCGTTCACCTCGCGGAATATCCGGTAGCAGATACTTCGCTGAAAGATGCACAGTTAGAGACTGATATGGATTTCATTCGCGAAGTGATTAGCATGGGACACGCTGCGCGCAACCGTTCCGGTATCAAAACACGCCAGCCACTTGCAGAGATTACCATCGGTGGCCTCTCTGATGCAGAAAAAGCAACGGTCAACCGTCTATCGGAACTCGTCTACGATGAACTTAACGTCAAAGCTATCGTCTTTACGGAGGACCTCGACGCATTCGCACAGGTAACGCTCAAACCGAACTTCAGGGTGTTGGGACCCAAATATGGCAAAGGCGTTCAAGCCATCGCGAAGGCACTCGCTACCGCAGATGCCATGCAGACGAAGGCGGAATTGGAAACTACTGGCAGTTTACAAGTCGAAGCGTCAGGAGAGACCTATACCCTCGAATCATCAGAAATCGATGTGCAAACGCAGAACCGAGAGGGTTTCTTTGTTGAGGTAGACGCTCGGAAATTCGTCGCGCTGTCAACGGAACTGACGCATGACTTGGTGCTTGAAGGTTTGGCGCGCGAGTTTGTCAATAAAATCCAAAATATGCGGAAGGAAGCCGATTTTAACGTCTCCGACCGGATTAAACTCTCCCTAACCGACGCATCACCGCTTGCAGACGAAGCGTTTCAAGCACATCGGGAATATATCCTCCGAGAGACGCTAACGACGGGAATCGTAGATGCGCCGAGCGAAAAAGCATTCACCGTTGCCCAAAAACTCAACGATGAACAGGCGACTTTGAGCGTTGAACAGGTTTAGCCCATCCTTTCTTCGCTGGCGAGGTTCCTTAGTAGAAACACCTCGCCAGCAAGAACCTCTTACTGTAGGAGCGAGCTGTGCTCGCGACCGGAACATGACATTTCTCCTGGAAGTTTTCATATTATGTCCATTAATTTTGTTGAGGCACTGTCCACAGACAACCTAACAGCTATAAAGGCAGCCCCCAAAATTGACGTTCACTCCCACGCATTCTTAAGCACACGGCTGGAGAATCTGGAACGCTGGGTGGGTCATTCCCTGAAGCACCCTCCTTCTAAGATGAAAGGACTTGAGGGGATGATGACATACGTAAACGAAGTCTTATCTCATCACATAATAACTCCCGAAAGTTTCAAGTTTGTCGCATCGTCAGGGGTGCGCGATGCAATACAAGATGGCGTTGTTATGCTCGAGATGAGTTTTGACATTCGGATGGCTGAATACTACTCAGATGCGTTAGTCGGGGTGCGGGTGTTTTTTGAGGCGTTAGATGAACAATATGGGGAACAGATTGATCTGCGTCCAGAACTCGGTTTTCCGCGGACACATGCCAACGATCCAAAGTTGATGGCGTTGGCACACGAAGCCGTGGAATTGGGTGTCTTTCAATCAATCGATTTGTATAGCCATCAAGAAGCGTGTGCTCCTGAAGCCGTGAAGCCTTTATACAGAAAAGCACGCGAAGCGGGGATGAAACTCAAAGCACACGTTGGAGAGTTTGGGGGTGCAGAAGAAGTACGGCGGACTGTTGAAGTCCTTGACTTAGACGAGGTTCAACACGGCATCGGGGCCGCAGAATCAGTTGAAGTTATGCGTTGGCTTTCGGAGAAACATATCCAATTGAACCTGTGCCCAACAAGCAATGTGATGTTAGATGCTGTGACGGATCTCACCTCACATCCGATCCGCACTTTATTTGATAACGGTGTATCCGTGACAATTAACACAGATGATCTGATGATATTCGGTCAGAGCGTCTCCGAGGAATATCGGAATCTCTACCAGGCGGACATCTTCAGTGCTGAAGAATTGGACAATATTCGGTGCGCGTCCCTTGAAGTTCTCGATTGAAATCAAAATATTACGGTTATATAGTTGAGCGTCGTGGGGTAGTATTTTAGAAACCCCGCGTTCACGTTGCGCAGCAAAAACGCTACTATATGCAAATAGATTGACATATAGTGCTACTATTTGCAAACAGATTGACATATAGTAGCACTATATGTTATTATAGACGTATGGTAGACAGACAATTTTGGCGCAGTCGCATCGAAAACGCTTGGAAACGCCGTTCAGTCGTATGGTTGTCCGGGGTTCGGCGCGCTGGGAAAACGTGCTTGTGCCAGACCCTCTTTGATATTGAATATTTTGATTGTGAATTGCCGCGCGTCAGACGATTGATGGAAGATCCGCAGGCGTTTCTCGATAGTATAGGTAACAGACGGATTGTGCTTGATGAAATCCATCGGTTACCGAACCCTTCAGAATTGTTGAAAATCGCAGCCGACCACTATCCACAGATTCAGATTGTAGCGACCGGTTCATCAACACTTGGTGCAAGTACTAAATTTCGGGATACGCTCGTTGGACGTAAAACTGAACTGTGGTTGACACCATTAATAACAGCAGACCTCAATGATTTTAATCAACCGGACATTCACCACCGTCTGTTGCACGGCGGGTTACCGCCATTTTTCCTTGAGACCGTACTTCCCGAACCGGACTTTCAAGAGTGGATTGATGCTTACTGGGCAAAAGACATCCAAGAACTTTTTCGACTTGAACGCCGTTACCCCTTCCAGAAATTCACTGAACTCCTCATGGCACAAAGTGGCGGGGTTTTTGAAGCGTCCAGTTTTGCACGCCCATGTGAAGTCAGTCGAGGCACCATATCGAACTATCTCTCCATTTTGGAGGCGACCTTCGTTGTGCATGTCATCCGTCCGTTCAGTTCTCGTCGAGCAACAGAGATTGTCGCGGCACCGAAAGTCTACGGATTCGACACCGGATTTGTCTGTTATTATCGAGGCTGGTCACAACTGCGACAAGAAGACCTCGGCCTGTTGTGGGAACACTTTGTTCTCAACGAAATGATGGCACAGACACAATCTCGCGAGATTCACTACTGGCGTAATAAGCGGGGCCAGGAAGTCGATTTTGTTCTCACACATGCCCGCAACATCCCCATTGCCATTGAGTGCAAGTGGACAGCCTCCGGATTTTCGCCGCGCGCGCTCCTCGCGTTCCGCAGACAATACCCAGAGGGCGATAATTTCGTCGTAGCCCACGATGTAGACCGCGCTTTCAGAAGCGATTACAACGGTATCCAAGTTAAGTTTGTGAATCTGGAGACATTGATTGCCGAAATATGTTCACCCACCAGATAAAAAATTTGCCTTAAAACCTAATTTTTGCTATAGTACGGTTTAAATTGAATATTCCAAAATTTATCTCATAAATACTGATTTCCGTGGCGAGGTTTCTGTGCCTCAGCCCTCATGAAGTAACTTATTTAGGACTTACGCAATTTTGATTTTAGCACACACTGTTAAGTAAGGTGCATGGAAAAAACGCAGACGGTTTCTTAGCACAGGCTAACAGCCTATGCTACAAAAGAGCAGCATGCGTAAGTCCTATTATTAAATCCAAGTTTAGAATGAAAGGAGATTCCGGTTATGCAAGATTTTTCGTATATTGCCGCGAAAACGATACCGGAAGCCGTTGCCCTGCTCGACGAAAAGGGAGAAAGCGCACGCATCTTAGCGGGTGGTACCGACCTTATTGTTCAGGTGCGAGAGGCGCGCCGAGACGTTGATTGGATGATTGACATCAAATCGATTCCCGAGGTTAACGTTTTGGATTACAATGCCGCCACTGGCTTGACGCTCGGTGCTGCAGTTGAGTGTTATAAGATCTATGCCGATGATGCCATCTGCGATGCCTATCCGAGTTTGATTGATGCGACGAAAATTATTGGTGGCACAGCGATTCAGGGACGCGCTGGGGTCGGTGGAAACCTGTGTAACGCCTCACCCGCTGCAGATGGTATACCACCCCTGATTGTGCTAAACGCTTCTTGTGTCATTGCCGGTCCAAATGGCGAACGCGAAGTTCCTGCTGAAGACTTCTGTACAGCCCCCGGGCAGACCGTGTTGGCGAAAGGTGAGATGCTTGTCTCCATGAAAATACCGGTACCTGCGAGCAATTCGAGCTCCTACTATCTCCGGTTTATCCCGCGCAATGAGATGGATATCGCCGTCGTTGGTGCTGGTGCCGCTGTGACGCTTGACGCCGCGCAAGAGACGATTATCTCTGCCCGTATCGCACTCGCTGCTGTCGCCCCGACACCGCTCTTTGCCGAAGAAGCGAGCGCGTTACTTGCGGGTCAAGAGGTTTCTGATGAAGCCATCAACGCAGCTGCAGCAGCCGCACAAGCGATTGCACGCCCGATTAGCGATATGCGTGGCACTGCTGAACAACGCACACACCTCGTCGGTGTGCTGACGCGACGCGCTCTCAACGGTGCTATTCAGAGAGTCCGAGAAGCGACATAAACTTTGTCGATTGATAAGGATAACAACTTTTTCCCTACGAAACGCGAAAGGAATTTATATTATGGCGAGAAGATCGCACGTTCAGACGACTCTTAATGGCGAAACAGTGGAATTTCTCTGCGAACCCCGGCAAAGTCTGCTCGAGGTCCTTAGAGATGAGCTCCACCTTACAGGTGCCAAAGAGGGCTGCAACAATGGGAATTGTGGGGCATGCAGTGTCATCCTCGACGGTCGGTTGGTTAATTCATGTCTTGTCCTCGGTGTAGAAACTGAAGGCAAATCGGTCGAAACCATCGAAGGCGTTGCTGACCCCGACAAGCTGCATCCGATCCAAGATGCTTTCCTCGAAAACGCCGCGCTCCAATGCGGTATTTGCACACCCGGTTTCATCATGAGTGCAAAAGCACTGCTTGATGAGAACCCAAACCCGACGGAACACGAAGTCCGATACTGGTTGGCTGGAAATTTGTGCCGCTGTACCGGTTATGATAAAATCGTCCGTGCTGTACTTGATGCAGCCGCAGCTGAGTGAAAGGAGCGTCCTTCGCATGACGGAGACAGTAGAAATTGCCATAGTCGTTAGCAAACTTTCTATGTCCTGCATGGCGAATTGACGAAAATAGGAATGCTTGAAAACAAAGAATACAAAGTTATCGGAACTCGTCCCATCCGCCATGACGGTGTCGACAAAGTCACCGGCAGGGCACTTTATGGGGCAGATTTTCAGGCCGCGGGCCTCCTCCACGGCAGGGTGCTACGGAGTCCGCACGCGCATGCACACATTATCTCAATTGATACCAGCCGCGCCGAAGCACTCCCGGGCGTGAAAGGCGTTGTCACTGCGAAAGACCTGCCGAATCCAGGCGATAAAATCGCCGACCTCGGGGAAGGTGCTGTTAATCTTAAACATCTCTGTGATAACATCTTAGCGAGCGACAAGGTACTCTATAAAGGTCACGCCGTCGCTGCGGTCGCTGCGACGAACCCGCATATCGCCGAAGAGGCTTGTACGCTTATTGACGTTGAATATGAGGTACTACCGCCTGTTTTAGAGGTACGGCAAGCGATGGAGTCGGATGCCCCGATTCTGCATGATACCATTAGAACGACATCACTCGGCGAAACTGGAGACGAACCGAGCAACGTTGCCAGCCATATCCAGCACAAACTCGGTGATCCTGAGAAAGGGTTCGCTGAAGCGGATGTCATTATCGAACGCGAGTTCGTTACAGGGACCGTCCATCAAGGCTATATTGAACCGCATAACGCTACAGCACACTACAACGCCGATGGGCAGCTAACGATATGGTGTAGCACACAAGGCGCGTTTACCGTCCGTGAACAGGTTGCTGAAATCCTTCAATACCCTATTTCGAAAATTAAGGTTGTTCCGATGGAAATTGGCGGCGGTTTTGGCGGCAAGATTAGCGTCTACATTAAACCTGTTGCGGCACTGCTGGCAAAGAAAACGGGTAAACCGGTCAAGGTGCTGATGAATCGCGCAGACGTGTTTGAAGGCACAGGCCCGACACCTGCGTCTTATATTCGTGTCAAGATGGGTGCGACTAAAGCCGGTAAGTTAACTGCCGCTCAGGCATATCTCGCCTTTGAAGCAGGTGCTTACCCTGGCTCTCCCGTTGGACCTGGTGCGATGTGTATCTTTGCGCCTTACAACATAGAAAACGTTATTATTGACGGCTACGATGTCGTTGTGAACAAACCGAAAACCGCGCCTTACCGCGCCCCTGGGGCACCAAACGCCGCTTTCGGTTCGGAGACAGTTGTTGACGAGATCGCGGAGAAACTCGGCATCGATCCACTTGAGATCCGATTGCTCAACGCTGCGAAAGAGGGCGACCGACGTGCAGATGGCCCCGTTCACCCGCGCATCGGTTGCATTGAGACAGTCGAAGCAGCGAAAGCGCATCCGCACTATACCGCGCCGAATGGGAAGAAGCACCACGGTCGCGGTGTTGCGTCCGGTTACTGGTTCAATATCGGTTTGGAGTCCAGCGTGACGATTAATGTCAACTCCGATGGTACAATTAACCTCATTGAAGGTTCCACAGACATCGGTGGCACGCGCGCTTCGATCGCTATGCAGGCGGCAGAAGTGCTCGGTATCCCTGCTGAATCGGTCAACCCAAGCGTTGTTGATACCAACTCTGTCGGTTACACTGCCGTAACAGGCGGTAGTCGTACAACCTACGCGACCGGCTACGCTGCTTATGAAGCCGCACAAGATGTCAAACAGCAGATGATCGCTCGTGCAGCGAAACTCTGGGAAGTTGACGCAGCGAACGTGCAGTTTGCGGATGGCGAATTCTCAAGCATCAATGGCAAAGAGGAACAGATCAGTTTCCGCGACCTATGTGCCCGGCTCGGTGAAACCGGCGGTCCGATTGTCGGCAGTGGAACAGTGAATCCCGGAGGTGCCGGTGGTGCCTACGCAACGCACGTGGTAGATGTAGTCGTGGACGAGGAGACCGGCAAGGTCGATATCCTCCGCTATACCGCAGTCCAAGATGCCGGAAAAGCCATTCATCCGAGTTATGTTGAAGGACAAATACAGGGCGGTGCTGTTCAGGGTATCGGATGGGCATTGAATGAGGAATACATCTACAATGCCGAAGGTGAAATGACCAACGCCAGTTTCCTTGATTATCGGATGCCGACCTGCTTAGATTTACCTATGATTGACGCTGTCATTGTTGAAGTCCCGAATCCGGGGCATCCGTATGGTGTACGTGGGGTCGGTGAAGTGCCGATTGTGCCACCGATGGCTGCCATCGCCAATGCAATCTATGATGCAATCGGCATTCGGATGACGGAACTCCCGATGTCGCCCGATCGGCTCCTGAAAGCGATGGGCAAAATCTAAGATTGAAAGGAAAGAACGAAATCACGGAAACTGTCAGAATCGCGGAGTGCGCGGAGTGCGCGGAGAACGCGGAAAACGGGACTCTAACTTCTACATCGCCTTTCCTAAGAGATGGGTGCTGTCAGAAAATAATCTCTTAGTTCCGCGTCCTCTGTGTCCTCTGTGCCTTCCGAGATTCTGACGGCATCACCCGCGATTCTGACAGAAAAGAGATCAGAATTACCGATAACCGATAACTGAAAACCGATAACCACTAAAAAAATGCCAATCGTAGCCATTCCATCCCTCCTACGTAATTTAACCAACGGCAAAGAAAGTATTACTGTTCCCGGTGCCACTATCCGAGAGGTCATCGATAATTTAGAGAGTCGCTACCCGGGTATGAAAGCGCGGTTGTGTGAGAACGATCGCATTAAGCCCGGTATCGCTGTATATGTCAACGGTCTCCTCACACGAGGCAGTATACTCGAACGTGTTGACGCAGATGCAGAGATCCATTTCCTCCCCGCTATAGGTGGTGGTATATCAGAAACATTCCACTAAATCTGTATAGTATCTTCTGGAACATTTTGGTGTGACAAGTGTGTTTTTCTATGCTGGTGCAGTATTCGCTTTAGTCCTGAGAAGAAGCATAATCTTTCCAGAAAGGAGAAATTATGAAATTCAGCGTCTTTACACTCTTTTCATTCCTACTCATCTCAGTATACACGCCCCTTTGTGTTGGCGAAGTGCTATTTGAGGATGACTTTGAGAAAAACGCAATTGATAAGGATAAATGGGCCCCTACAGGTACCTGGTCCGTGGATAATGGAGAACTCGTTGTTAACGGTGGAGAAGTGGGGATTACTGCTACGGATGACTTCACCGATTTTGAGTTCTATGTTGACTTCAATATGGTGAACCCGCTATGGGCAGCGAATTGGGTCATGCGTGCGGAAGATCCAAACAATTGCACGCTGGTTCAAATTGTGGCAGATGGTCGTGATCAATTCTGGTGGTTTACGAGAGTTGGAGGTAATTATATCGTTAATGATGAGGATAAGTTGGACAACGAATCCGGTGTACACGCTGAGCTTGGCAAATGGTATACAATAAAGATCGTTGCTGAAGGTGAGCGTTACGACCTCTACCTCGCTGAACGTGGCAAGGAACTCAAGTTATCATGTACATGGAAAGATGATACCAATGATAAGGGTGGCATAGGTTTCAGAGCTGGTGGTGCCGAACATAGCCTCTATGACAATGTGTTAGTTACAACTGTAGGTCACAGTTTTGCAGTGAGTCCGGAAGACTCCTTGCCCGTCACATGGGGCAAACTCAAGGCTGTCCAATAGAGTTAAGAGGGAACAATTCTAATGCACACCGAATCGCCATTCACAGACTGCACAGACATGATCGGTAACCGTACGCAACTCCGCGAACACGCCCGCCAGAATGGATATTTGTTTTTCCCCGGACTGCTTCCTATAGAGCCGGTGCTTGAACTGCGCCGACAGGTGCTTCGTGTGTCAGAACAGCACGAGCTCCTTGCACCAGATACCGATCCTGATGCCGGTATCCGCAGAGAAGGGGTCTTCATCTGCGAACAGGATAGGTCCGAGACTTTCATAAATTTTTACATTGATGTCCAGAAGCTCCGGCTTTTCCACGCGCTTCCGCATCACGAACGTATCCTGCATGTTTTGGAAGTCCTGTTTGGAACATCTGTTTTCATTCATCCGCGCCACATCTGTCACGCGATCTTTCCAGGCGAACATCAGTATACCACACCTCCGCATCAGGACTTCAGTCCAGTTCGTGGTTCGCAGGAAACATGGACCGTGTGGACACCATTGGGAGACTGTGATGCTGAGTTGGGTGGCTTGGCGATTGCCCGTGGATCAAACCGTCATGGGTTGTTAGAGGATGGCGGTGTCCGTTCCTGGGAGTTGATCGCAGACAGTACGGAGTGGGTCTGGCACCCCTTCAAGTGCGGAGATGTCGTCATGTTTCACAGCTTAACGATCCACAGAGGCCGTGACAACCTGACCGAGAATCGCATACGGCTTGCAACGAGTGCTCGTTACCAGTCGGTGAATGAACCCGTTGATGAAGACGCCCTTACTGTCCATCTCGGTTGTGCGAAATGGGAAGAAGTCTATTCGGAGTGGGAAGCGGACGATTCGCTGAAGTATTACTGGAACGCAATCGATGTGGACGTTCAGCCGTCTTACCATCGCCGCAGGAAAGAACCTGCAAATCGTTAGGGGCAAAAATGAAAAAAGAAAATCACGGATTATCTGAAACGCTACAACCCATCCCCGACAGGTTGGTTGTCCTCACCTTTGATGACGGTAATAAGTCAGACTATACTTATGTTGGGCCATTGTTGAAGCGTTACGGTTTTGGGGCGACATTTTTCATTACTGAAGGTCTCAATTTCCTCAATAACAAGGCACACTATGTCACGTGGGAAGAGATCCGTCAATTACACGACGAGGGTTTTGAGATAGGTAACCACACCCGTCATCATACGCATGCCAACACACAATCGAAAGCAGAGTTGCTGGCAGACTTGATACACATCGATGAACGGTGCGAGGCATACGGTATTCCTGTTCCTGAGACCTTTGGCTATCCGGCAGATTGTCGCGGACCGGAAGCGATAGAAGCGTTGTCAGAAAAAGGGTATCGTTTCGCTCGGCGTGGCATTGGACCGGAGTTTCCATTCCATCCAGAGGGTGGACGTGGACCGGTTTACGATCCGGATGTCCATCACCCATTGGTTGTTCCGTCAGCAGGTGTCCCCGGTCCGAATTACGAGTTCGAGGATTTGGTATGGGCGATTGAACAGGCAAAGGACGGAAAGATCGCAGTCCTGACGTTTCATGGCGTGCCTGCCGTTGAACACCCATGGGTCAATGTCTCACCCGAGCAGTTTAAGACCTATATGGATTATCTTCGGGACAATGATTGTACCGTTATTGCGTTGCGCGACCTGGCTAAATATGTTGACCCATCAGAATCGGTTGGAAAAAGCATAACATATTGGCCCTGAAAGCCTGAATGACAGATGCGCGAAATTGCGTAAAAATCAGGCAAAAACGCTGAAGTGCCGCGAAAAAAGACGTGTGTGCGAAAAAAAGCACTAAAATTTTGAGAATTGCGTCTTTTTTATCTAAAATTATGCATTTTTTTGACAATTTTATTTGACAAAGCAATTTTAAGGGTGTATAATTAACATTACCTTTCGACAAGGAAGGTGGATTTGTTCTTTGAAAGTTAAATAGTTTATACGTGACGTGCCTAAAATAGCTTGTGAGTGCACTTCAAATTCGTTTGAAGATGTGCTTCAATGAAATGGGAGTGCCCTTCAAATACGTTTGAAGGTGTGCTTCAATACTTTTGTGGAGAGTATGATACCGGCTCAGGACGAACGCTGGCGGCGTGGATTAGGCATGCAAGCCGAACGAGAAGTCGAGCTTCGGCTCGATGGAAAGTGGCGAAAGGGTGAGTAACGCGTGGGTAATTTGCCTCTGAGATGGGGATAACAACTCGAAAGGGTTGCTAATACCAAATACGATTCGGTTGACTTCGGTCGGCCGAATGAAAGGTGGCTTCGGCTGCCGCTCGGAGATAAGCCCGCGTCCTATTAGCTAGTTGGTGAGGTAACGGCTCACCAAGGCGACGATGGGTAGCTGGTCTGAGAGGATGGTCAGCCACATTGGGACTGAGACACTGCCCAAACTCCTACGGGAGGCTGCAGTCGAGAATATTTCGCAATGGGGGAAACCCTGACGATGCGACGCCGCGTGGGGGATGAAGGCCTTCGGGTTGTAAACCTCTGTGTTATGGGATGAATTGGTCGTTGCCGATAAAGCAACGTTTTTGACGTTACCATAGTAGAAAGCCCCAGCTAACTACGTGCCAGCAGCTGCGGTAATACGTAGGGGGCAAGCGTTGTCCGGAATCACTGGGCGTAAAGCGCGCGTAGGCGGTGGAGTAAGTCAGACGTGAAAGGGTTCGGCTCAACCGAGCCATTGCGTTTGAAACTGCCTCACTTGAGTCTAGAAGAGGAAAGTGGAATGTATGGTGTAGCGGTGGAATGCTTAGATATCATATAGAACACCCGTGGCGAAGGCGGCTTTCTGGTCTAAGACTGACGCTCATGCGCGAAAGTTTGGGGAGCAACCGGGATTAGATACCCCGCTAGTCCTTACTGTAAACGATGGGTACTAAGTGTAGGGGGTGTTGATTCCCTCTGTGCTGTAGCTAACGCATTAAGTACCCCGCCTGGGGAGTACGGCCGCAAGGTTAAAACTCAAGGTAATTGACGGGGGGCCGCACAAGCGGTGGAGCATGTCGCTTAATTCGAAGCAACGCGAAGAACCTTATCCAGGGCTTGACATCGCAGTGACCGCTATAGAAATATAGTTTTCCTTCGGGACACTATGACAGGTGCTGCATGGCTGTCGTCAGCTCGTGTCGTGAGATGTTGGGTTAAGT
>VYCT01000277.1 GCA_009843785.1 Candidatus Poribacteria bacterium
AACGTTATGCTGATGTGAATCTATATTTTACAAATAGTTATTTAGCACAGCTCGTTACCCTATTATTTTCAATAATACTGGCATTTCGATAAATTGCTTTAACATCAGAGGGTGTTTTCCAATCGGTACGTTTCACATTGGCATACCACGCTCGAAGTGGCTGTTCAGTATCAGGGTATTTCGCCCAAAATTCTCTCAATGCTCTACGCGATATAATCCTCATAATGTGTATTATACCATAACCCTGATTGGTCTTTATTTACTCATTTTCTATAATCTCATAAACCCGATACCGTTGCGTGTTTCCATTTCCGACATCTATCTCACCTTCAATGAACAACGGATAATCGTACGCCGTGTCTTTGATAGAGAAGAGATACGGAATCGCCCCTGCTTCGCGTGCCGTCTTCGCTTGGCTCTTGAAGTCACGAGGCGTTGACATGTGTCGATTGAAAATCTGATATGTTGACCGGTCAGCATAATACATCAGATCGAAATGCGCACCGACGCGTTCATCATCAAGAAAAAAGCATGCGTTCCCCGGCATTTCACGTTGGAGCCGGGGGCCACTCTGTTCATATAGCGGAATCCTACTGTTGCGTTCCGTGACTTTATATGCGGCGCCCACATAGCCCGCTGCATAGAACAAAGCAAGTATCAAGGCGACTATCCGCAGTCCAAGCCATAGCCACTTTTGCCAATCATACCGGCGAATCAGCATATAGATGCCAGCAAAAACAGCAAGCAGTACACCGAATCCAATCAGCTGCTCAACAATCCAGAAATTCGTCTCAATAAAGGGCGCGATTTTCTTGAGTCCATCAAATTGGTCTCGACCCTTGACTAATGTGCGTCCGCCGGAGATGATCGTAACCACAAGCATTCCTGCGCTCCAAATCCCAGTGTAGACCCAGTCCCCTCGTTGCCATGCGCGACTGATAACTGCTGCCAAGCAGATCAGCAACGGTGGCACGGCGATCATCGTCGCTGATGGCGTTTTTGTTTCTGCAAGCGTGTGCGGAACAATAACCCCGATACCCCACGCTAACACGAACAGTTCGGCTAAGTTCCACCGTTTGAACATAACAACTAACAGGCATAAAACCACCGCGAAAAGGGCAGCATAGAACACCGGATAGAACAGCGGCATATAGTCAAACAAGGGTCGGTCCCAACTCGCGCCCCAACTTTCGACATCTGTATTGAGATGGTCGAGGACGCGTTTATGTTCCCATAAGAATTCCTTCCGATAGTAGATTAGACAATAGGTAACCCACGGTGCGACTGTCGCAATTGCCGCCAAAAGTTGTATACCGATGTCTCTGAGTCGGATCTTTTCGTCTACTGTCTCGCTTTGCACACTGTCATCTGAAGCACGTCTTTTGTGATAGATCTGTTTTCCTTTTGCCACACCCCAAACGACGAGCGCGATACCGAAGGTGATGCAGGCAAGGTAGCTTTTTGAGAGATACGCGACTCCCATCGCAATCCCCGATAAGATGTAATTCCTCCGCTTTCCAGTCCGAACTGCACGGAGCAGGAACCAACACGAGACCTGTACCCAGAGCAGCAACGCGATATCAATATGGTCTGAATAGCGATAGCCGTGAACAGACGCGAACAGGAACGGGTTGAACCCGACAAGAAACGCGGCGATGAGTCCTGCTCGTTTGTCAAAGAGATCCGCAGCGATCCGATACGTCAACCATGCGACGACAACAAGGCTAATTGCAGATGGCAACCGGAGCGCGAATGTGTTGATACCGAAAATCAGGTGCGAGACCCAGATCGTCCACATCGCCACAGGCGGTTTGTGCAACCAAATATGGTTCTCACCCCAGCCTTTGTAGTCGTAAGGGAGCCACGGTTGATCGTAGAGCGTGAATTTGAGCGGATGTTTCGTCAAATTCCGCGCAACGACCGCATGGAACCCTTCATCCCAATAGGTAATCCCACTGTGTCCGACATTCCGTAATACCAAAGCACCGGAGGCGATGAGAAGGCAAATGAGTATAATTTTTATGTGTGTAGATTTGCTTTTTAATGACATCACCGTGTTTGTAACTTGGCTTTTTCCTCATCATAGTTGTCATAGACATTCATCTCGGGGCTTTCCCAATCTTCCGCAAAGGAGGCGAGACGTGCTCGCATTTCTGCCGCTTGTGCTGCGTCAATGCCGCGTTCCCGTAAATCTATATTACCTATTGCTCCAAGTATAACTTTTGGGTTGATGCGTACACGGACAGCATCAAAACCCGCTTTTCGGAGATCGAGTAGTGCAGAAACAATAGCAGACTCCAAGGAAAAGGCTTCACGGTGAAAATGAATTTGGGGCACCCCCTCAACTGTAGCAATCGTTCCGTCATCAAAAATGCTATAGAGCCGGTCGGCTTTCTCCTCATTCGGGGCGGCTGTTAAAATGAGTGTGAATTCATGCGTTTTCATGGTAAATACCTCCTTTGTAGAAAAGATGCCTATGTTCGGAAACGACAATCGAAACGGCGCAACACCCGCCGCAAAGATTGAAAGCTCCTGTGCAAGTGAATCTGTTTCAAGATGGTCGCACACCGCAAGTGATACATGCGGACGGTAACCACCTTTGGACATAGAATCGCTAATCCCCGCGTCATCAATGGCTTTCCATGCATCACGAATGGACGCTTCGGTTGCGGGGTCAAAATACAGTTCAACAACAAACGGCATATTAAGCTCAGCACTACAGATCAGATTCGTTAATTTTGTTGTAGATGTCGGTGCCCATGGTGACTAATGCCTCGCGAATTTCATCCCAGTCGTCCGGGTCTTTCTTACCTTTATTTAGGATAGAGAATTTTACTTTTGTCTCCCTAAGCGAATCCTTATATTCATAGGTGTAGTCTGATTTTGAAAACAACGTCATGACCTTGCTTCGGCGTTCCTTGGGGTTTACCCCTTGGAAGTACAATTGAACGTAGCAATCGTGATTGTTAAGATAGAGGTACACCCCAATGTTCATACCACGGATAGTTTTACCTATCCAACCTTCATTGTGAATGCGTACAGGTTTTCCTGCAAATAATTCACCGTATTCGCCTTCGCGAATGGGTGCCCAGAATTTGCTATATTCACCTTTGCTTTCAGGTTCGTTATCGGGCATGTTAGGTAATCTTGATAGATGTTTGTCCAGATGCTCTTCTATTTGCATCAAGCGTATCAATGGACATTGGAGTGCTTTGTTTGTAGCCTTTGCATAGTTTCTCAGTTCCATTAGATACTCTTGAAACTTCCGATTGACTATGCACTCAAGGTCAATATCATACCACTCTTTGATATTTGCTTTAATTTCTTCAAGGTGTCGCAGCTGGTTGTTTTCAGGCCTCCCCTTTGTGTCTTTAACTATCGGACTCCAAAGCATGAAATGTTGATCGTATTCAGTCAAGTGTTCGCGGGCGTACTCAATGTCTCTGGAGAACTTATCTGTAAGTTTCTGAACATTGTCGGTTTGGTTGTTTTTGAAATTAACATATTGGAGCCCCTCTATATGAATAGCTACCTCACAGATGTAGACTTTCTGTTCGGCTAGGTTCAGTCCGACAACGTCAATTTCGCCTTGGGATTTACCTGTGTACACGTTTGTTTCGATAAAGTTACAACCTCGAATGTATCGTAAATATGAAGATACAAGTTGTTCACCTACATTTATCATTTCGGTTTTCCTTAAATGGTCTCGAAAATTTTGACTGATCCGCG
>VYCT01000311.1 GCA_009843785.1 Candidatus Poribacteria bacterium
CTATAAAGTTATCGGACAAACTCTCTCTAACCGGCGCGATAAACCCTTTCACTAATACTTTGGATGTATCGTCAAGGTTAAGTGTGATTTTGTTGTTCGCTGCCGAGGGGTTGTCGGCATAGAGTTGTCCACCCATCATGATTACAATAAGGACAGCAACAGTCAAGATTTTCATTTTAATCTCCTTTATAATAGTTATCAGATCAGGTTGCTACGCAACCTTTTTCAGCAATCAAAACGGGTTCAGATACGTTCACACTATCTGCTGAAAATGAACGGTGAGAACAATTTGACCGTTCAATATATAGTGACGCGGGCAACAGACAAATCGGTTGCCTAATTTTGTTTCAGTTTCAGAACGCACCTATTTGTTTTTGGTCAGAGCATCCTTTAGAAATGTCAGGTATGTCTCGTTAATGGCCTCATTCGGTTTTAGATCTTCAAAAGGTAAATGACCTATCAACTCCAATTGGGGCGATAATACAAAACTGTTGACCGAACCATCTACGCCCCGCGCGACGGCTTCTTCAAACGTTGTGAAAACCGTGCTTGCGAATCTACTGACTGTTTCGTCCTTCGTTTCCTTCTGAAGTTCACGCAGATCCCGAATCAGAAGGAATACATTGACGTAGTGCTTATTGAGTTGCTTTATGACTTTAGAATTAGAGAGGACAACTGCCCTCAAGGTTTTACCGCTCGCTCAGCACGATTCGTCGTCAAACACACCCCATGTAAGAAGCACATGAATAGGGCGATTTTCTGATTGCGCTTTTGCAACAGCCTCCTTAACGGGGTGCCTCTCAATTTCGGCAGATTTGTAGAAGGAAGCCTTTAATGCCGACTTCGCCGCCGCCTCTGTAATAGCAGTCTCCCAGACAATATCACTCTGATCATGCGCGTTTTGTGCGATGAGTTCCATGCGCGGCACGTAAACCATATCTGCGCCGCCAAAGGCGTTGATGTCAACATTGGTATTACGCGGTGGGAGATGGAGCCAAAAATCGCGAATAGTGCCGGTGTTCCGATTAAGTATCAACCGTCCAGTGAATTGTGCCGGTGTAAAATAAGCACGCGCCTCTTCATCGAGTTGGAATTCAGCATGGATTCTGAAAACGATTTCAGCATGCGTCGGCGAAAGTGCGCGAAGACATGCGAAGGCACCCTCTGACTCCAGACCTACCTTTATCAGAGTTATATGCCGACCAAATATCTCTATGGAACTTTCTCCACCCGGGTTTATGTGCATCTCCGCGGTTGCCCCTGGGTGAAACTGGTGGAGAAACGGAAGGACTTCGTTCATATCCAGGTCCCACACGTGTCCGACACGAACGGATCCTTTTGGCAAAAAGGCTTTGAAAGCGTCTACCTCATACGCTTGACTGACGTGCGCCGGTGAGAGATTCTTAAACAGCGCGGCATGCTTCGGTGAATGATCGGGCAAACCGAGCGAGGCATCTGCAATTGGATCCCAGTATGCCTGCACCTGTAGAGTTTCCTTCGTATCCAGTGTTTTTCGCAGATTTATTTTTTTTGTGGCACAACTTTGAAGGCTTAGACTTAAGCCAATAATTGAACCTACCAAAACTGCGGCGATCAACCAATTTCTTTTCATCTTTTATCTCCTTACAATTAACAGAGAAATCGTACAATTGTTTATAAAACTATCAGTCGTCAGCAAAAAGAAACCCAACGCAGATTTCTACATTGCCAAAGCGCGTCTACCGGGTCTATTTTTCTGATGCAGGTTCGACAGAGATAGTGGCAAGAAACCCATTGACTTTCCCCTTTTGACTGTGATTACCGGTCGCCGCTAACCTAAAGACTTGCCCTCGCTCGAAAGGAAACGTGATAGTTTCTCTTTCGTCGGTTGAGATCTGCCGGACAGAAGCGAGTGCGTTGTCAGGCACAAGTTTCGCAGGCGGTTGCGTGTCGCCAGCAAACAGGTAGAAGGTGCCGGAAACTTCGGCTTCCCCAACCTGGATCTCAATGTTGAGCACACCGCCATCTTTAAAAGCTATCGCATCAATCTCAACGATAGTGTAATTCTGAGGGGCAGTCTCAGGTGTACGAAAGACGCTGATGATCTGCTGCTCGTGCACGTCAGCGGTGAGCACAGCACGCAAACCTTTATCAGCAATAGCACCAGATTCAACAGCAGTTTCAAAGCGGGTATCCCAATCTATTGATTCAGGTTCCAAAACATCTTCTGTCGATCCTGGGAGTTTTCTACCTAAGGAGACATTGAGAAATGTTACGTATCTTTCTGCGTTAATACTGGATTCACCGGGTTTTCGATAAGGTAAATGACCCATTAACTCCAACTGAGGCGATAGCACAAACGAGTTTACGGAGCGACCTGTCCGCTGCTGCGCGACAGACGCTTCAAGCGTTGTAGCAACTGTTGTGGCTAATTTGCTTACCAATTTACCCTTTGCTCCCTGCTGAAGTTCTGGCAAATCTCCTAAAAGCACGAATACGTTGACAAATTTTTCGTTGAGCAGCCTGATGATTTCTGAATGAGCGAGGACACCTGTCCTCAAAGTTTTTCCACTCGCTCAGCACGATTCATCGTCAAATACGCCCCATGTGAGCAGCAGATGAATTGGACGATGCTTCTCTTGGGCGTATGCAACAGCCTCCTCAATCGGGAGTCGCTCAATTTCGGAAAACTTGTAGAAGGCAGCCGCTAATGCTGACTTTGCATCTGCTGCTGTCATAGAAGTCTCCCAGACAATATCACGCTGGTCGTCTATGTTCTGTCCGATGAGTTCCATGCGCGGCACGTAAACCATATCTGCGCCGCCAAGGGCGTTGATGTCAACATTGGTATTGCGAGGCGGAAGATAGAGGCGAAACTCACGAATCGTTCCATCTTTCCGGTTGAGTATCAAACGTCCAGCAAATTGTGCGGGTGTGAAGTAAGCACGCGCCGCCTTATCCAGTACGAATTCCGCATGGATTCTGAGGGCAATTTCCGCATAAACCGCCGACAATGCGCGTAAACAAGCGAATGCACCATCTGACTCCATGCCACTAATGACCTCACGTCCGTGAGCGGAATCTCTCCAAGCCCCAGGGTTTATATGCATCTCCGCGGTGGCTCCCGAATGAAACTGGCGCAGAAAGGGGATAATCTTGTTCGTATCGAGTTCCCATACGCTTCCGACAGCAACGGGTTTGTTCGGCAGAAAGGTTTTGAAAGCGTCTGCCGTATATTCACGGTTCGGGTGTGCTGGTGAAAGGTTTTTAAAGAGCGCAGCGTGCTTCGGCGTATAATCGGGCAAACCGAGCGAGGTATCCGCAATCGGATCCCAATATGCCTGTACCTGTAAGATTGTGTGCTTATCCAATGTATTTTGGAGGTTTATTTGATCAGCACTGCTACTTTGAAGGCTTAGGCATAAGCCGAAAGTTGATACTGCTAACACTGTAGAAATCAACCAATTTCTTCTCATCTTTTATCTCCTTACAATTAACGTACCTAACGATTGATTCTTTACGGGATTCTGTTCGCATTCAGGTAGATCCGCGTTTCAATATATAAAGACGCGGGGGATGGACAAATCGGTTGCCTAATTCTGCAAGAAATTGGAGAAAATGCACAAATTTTGAGAAGAATCTATACATTTTTATATTTTATCATGGCTTTTATCACTCTTCCCGCCAAGACCCCATGCTTTAGCTTGTGGGATGTAGGCG
>VYCT01000095.1 GCA_009843785.1 Candidatus Poribacteria bacterium
TGCGAAAGCGTGATGACTGGAGTTACACTTTCTTTCAAAGACTTGAGCAGCACCTTCCGCTAACTTCTCTGCAGTGCGAATTACCCTTGCAGGAAATATATGGGCGCGTCACATTTCCTGAAGCGTCTGAAGGCGCAAACTAAAAGTTTACGCTAAAAAAAAACTAAATGCCTCTGACTCGCTCAGCAGAAAGTCTTGAATATGGAGATAGGGATATAGTGATGGAACGATTTAGAACGTGGCATGAAATTTTAATGGAACGTCTTTCTGATCCAGAAGATGTTATCGGCTACCTTGAAGTTTCTCTTGAAGAATATTTAGATGATGGCGACAAGGCATTTTCTCTAAAGGGAATAAAGAACGTCATAGAAGCACAAGGTGGGATTCTTAGCGTTTCAGAACACGTAGGCATTGATCCAAGGTTTCTTTCAGACGCTGTAAACAATGGATCCATGCCACCTTTTCATATCCTTAGTTCAATTTTCACCTCTTTTGGAGCGGAGGCTCCCATTAATCTACCGTCGAAAATGGTATCTGAACAAGCTGCAGCGAAAAATTTTACTGAAAGGCAATTACAGAATATTAAATACTGGACAGGGCTATGTGAGCATTTAGACCGGCGAGACAGCTGTCTACAACGACCAACGGCTAATGCGTCTCATTACCAAGATTTGCAGATTGGCATAAAGGGTTTTTCGTTAAGAGCAAGGCAGACTATTAAACATAAGGAAATCAGTGCTTCGTTGGTCATGAGGGGTGCGAATGCAATAGGTCACTTCTACACTTTAAGGGTGCAGGAAGAAGAAATTGAGAAAGACTTTGGTGACAAATTGGAATGGTGGGCAAAAGCAAAATCTGAGAAACGCGTGGCTTTCAGAAATCAAGAGGCGGATCCTACCGATGAGAAAGATTGGCATAATCAACACGAATGGTTGGTTGATACGCTTGAAAAATTCTATGCGATATTTCGTCCTCGACTTGAAAAATTAATGGTGGGGGTTTAGGTCTGAGCGTTCAGCGATCAATTGAAACGCAAATCTTACATAGTAGTGCTATCACGTCTGGATACATTGGCACCAGCGCATACGGCGCAACATCGTATTGCCTTATTGTTTCTGTGCCATCTGATATTGTTTTGGTACCCGGAGGCAGAACGAGAAGCCTTAATGAGATTCGTTCAAGTGCATACGGATGATGTGGAGGTAAATAATATGATAAAATCAACAGCAGAAACGCTTTTTGAAAAAGGCTTTGAGCAAGGCTTTGCAATAGGCTTTGAGGAAGGCAGAATAATAGGGAAGACAAAAGTTATTCAGCAAGACATTACAAAAAATATTGCAAAAATTGTTGAACAGGGCATTGCAATAGGTATTGAGCAAGACATTGCAAAAGACATTGAAAAAGTTGTTCAGCAAGCCAAAGTGAAAATTATTCAGAAGGGCATTGCAAAAGACATTGAAAACGTTATTCAGCAAGCTAAAGCAATAGGTATTGAGCAAGACATTGCAAAAGACACTGATAAAACTATTGAACAGGGCATTGTAATAGGTATTGAGCAGGGCATCGCAAAAGTTATTGAGCAAGCCAAAGTCGAGATATATCGTGCTTGGCAAGCAGATTGGGAAAAACGAAGACAGGCAGCAGCAGAAAAAGGACTTCCCTTTAACGACCCGCCGCCACCAAATTCAAATAATAACGACTCTCAAGAATCAATACCTTCGCCAAAAATGGACGATCCTTCATAACTACAAAACACAATCATAAGCGTCGATTTTGGAAATAACAACCGCCTCGCTCCCAGACCCGGTAGATTCGGTTTTGCGGTGTACTCACCCCGGGGAATGCCCATAAGGAACCTTCATACCGTTGATTCATGCGATCTGCATTCCTAACCGAACTGGATACTACGCGGCAACCTTATTGACACTATGGTTCGGTTTCCTAACACCACCGTATCCTGAAACAGACGTGAAAACCGGCATTTTCTTAAAACCGAATCGCTCTGTGGCGAATTCATCATTTACTTGGTAAGCAGTAGAAAGTGTGGTATAATATCTCAAGGTTAAAAATTTTTAATCTTGATCAGCCTTTTCAGAGGTGAGGAGACTATAAAATGTGTGTTGAACGTTTAACGATAGCAGAAATGGAGCGGAAATATCCAAATGAGTGGTTGTTTATTATTGAACCTAAAACTCGTGAGAATACGACTCACCTCGTCTCTGGAATAGTTCAAGTGCATAGCAAATCGCGCAATGATGTATATGAGGCATCAAGAAAATTCAAGGGCGACGCAGCTATAAGGTGGACGGGTGATGATACATCTCAAGAACAAAGACCTAAAATGCCTTTATATAGACCAAGAAATCTAAATTAGCGGACAAAGTAAAAGGAGGCTAAAAATGGCACGAATAGGACCGATGAATGTCACCGACGGTAACAAGACGTACCAATTTGTTGTTTACGATTTAGAGGGACCAGAATACAATGCGCCAGGGGTCTATATATTTTCAAAAGGCAGCCCTAATGCGCAAGGTGGAAACAATCACCAATTTTTATACATTGGTCAAACAGACGGTCTTAGAGATAGATTGGGGCCAGATCATCATAAATGGAATGAAGCACTCAGTCATGGAATGAACTATATTTCTGTCTATGTACCTTACCCAATCGAGTCACGCTCTAATATTGAGAGGATTTTAGTTCAGCATTTTAAACCACCTCTCAACGACCGGTTAATACGATAAAGAATACCCTTTAGGAGAATTAGGAGAGCATTCCGCAAATGTAAAAGGAAAGATAAATTATGAATAGCGAAAGAGAAAATTATGAAAAAGCCATAGGTAATCTGATTAAAATTATGGCATCAGAAACAAAAGGTCAGAACCTTGTTGATAACTATGTACGCTTTTTAAAAAAAGAATATCCACGATTGGCAATTTCTTATCAACAACGATTGGAAGCCAATCCTACGGGTGGAAGAGCTGAAGCAGTAACGTTTCATTTTTTAAAAACCTGCGTTGATGAGGTAAAAATAAATGAGCATCCAAGGGACGGAGGTACGGATTTTCTGTGTAAAACTGCGGATTCTGAATTTATTGCCGAAGTTACCAGTATAACGACTGATACCGTAACGAAGAAATCTGGATTAAAAGACGATCTTACCGAAGGAACTACTGTTCAGACTTTTTCTCCAATTACTCAGAAGTTATGTGACACCGTGAATAGTAAGGAATCCCAGATGTTAAAATATAATTATCCTGGCATTCTGGTAATTGCATCAGATCATCCTTTAGCCGATACCCTTTTTGATCCTTTTGACGCTCAACGCTTACTCGTGGGAGATATGAAGATCGGATTTTCAATTGCTACCATGAGACAAGAGATGCAAGAGAGAAGTACCACAAATGTAACGGAATTAAAATATAGTTGCTTTCTGCAAGTGAATCAAGATTGGGACGTTTGTAACCGCAGCATTTCGGCAGTCTTACTATTCCATATATCAGGAGCTAGTGCGTTTATTCTTGGAATTCTACATCCAGATCCCTTACATAATTTTTCACCTAAACTTCTTCCATCTATTCCTTTTATAAGACTGAAAAAATGGCCGCCAGAAGATAGTATATTAGGAGTTGAGTGGGTAAAATACGAAGAGAATGAGTTAGTTGTTACTGAAC
>VYCT01000376.1:0-8258 GCA_009843785.1 Candidatus Poribacteria bacterium
CTTAGAACCACCCTCTACATACACCACACAAAAAACTTGTGGGTAACAGTAAGCACTAAAGTAGGGGTTTCCAATCCGTGAACTTAGATGAATAAGATTGACAGTACTAATTATACACAGAAATCTGCAAATAATCAAGTTTCCAATAGTTTTCAGTCAGGGTCATTCAATTCTCGATTTGGATCTTGGTTTTGCTTTACATAGGTGAATGTTCTTAGGAAAAATCGCGAGCACAGCTCGCTCCTACAGGCGAAAAATATTCACATACATAAAGTGAATAGGTACAATTGAATGGCCCTGGGTTTTCAGTCTCCTATTTTTCTCTACTTCCATTCTTCCATCTCTTTGGGCTGCTTTAGAAGGCACAGCGTAATATAGAAACCTGTTTTTCCATAATTTTACAAAAATAGAGTTACTTTTTTTTATTTTTCTGAACCTTTTGGCGATAATGCGTCCTCTATGCCCGAATCCAAACCGGTTATCGCTTAATGGAGAACAATACAGTAACGACTGAGGGTTTAATTCGGCAGCTCCAAACGGGGGATCAGAGACCACTCAGTGAGTTGATGAAATACTACAACCCTCGTATATGGCCACTGATTCTCGCAAAATCCCGGAACTACCAAGATGCTGAAGATATACTCAGCAGAACGTGGCAGACGGTCTGGGAAAATATCAATGGTTTGCGGGATGTGAACAGTTTCGGTGGATGGTTGCGAAAAATCGCCTACAATCAATGTAAGCGGTATTACAACAATGCTTACCATTCGCAGGGTGAACGTCCTTACGAGGACGAGGCGTTAGTGTGGCATGTCAATAGGAATGCTGAGATGCTCCTTCGTGAAGAGGGGTTGAAGGCAGATGCTATTGAAGCGGTACGAAACCTACCGAGTCAACCTGAACATATCCGCGAAGTTGCTATATTATTCTATCTTCAAGGATTAACGCTGTAAGGAGATTGCGGAGGAACTTGATTTACCGCTTGGCACGGTCAAGCGCAAACTTCACGAAGCGCGTGGACTTCTCCGAAAAGAGTTCGGTGTGGATTCTAAGTGAAAGTAGTGGTAGTAGTAGACTGTCTGGTCTAAAATTTTAAGTTGTTTGTAGTGGCGCAATTCATTGTACCTTGACAGAGACAATAAATTGCCTCGCTATGAACTATTATGCCTACAATTTACCGATGCCGAACAAGCTGAGGCAGAACGGTCTCTGGTGAGGCAACTCCTCTCCGACCTCCCGTTCTAAAGTTGAGGAAACGGTAAAACGTGTGATAAAGCAGTGGAAGGAAGCTGCTAAGGAAAATTCCACGGATCCCGTCTCCGCAATGGTCAAGCAGGAGAGATAACTTTTCACTAAAATGGCGACCCGAACTGATTTATGTTCAGTGAGTGTCGGCAATCAATTAAGGAACTTCGCGACTGTTGCAAGTTCACCCAAACGCTATTGTTTGGATAGAAATTGTATTTGAAGGTCAAAAACGATTTTTTCTTGACTTACTTTTGTGAATTTCATACAATTTAAGAAGGATAATTATGAAAAATATGTTTATGTTGAAAAGACTTGTGGTAATCATGTTAGTGTTATTCTCGCTATTTATCATGATCGACTTTGTTCCTAACTCAGATGCCAAACGTCCACCACCTAAGAAGAAAAGCACTTCGAGTGAGAGCTGTTCAAGTGAGAGTTGTTCGAGCGAGAGTTGTTCTCCGAATTCAATGGACGACCTGAGAAACCAAAATAATGCCCAGGAAGTTGAATTACCGGAATCTATCAACGTCGCGGCAGAACCCAAGGAGGGGAGTTCCCACCCCCCAGGTACGAAGGTGAAAATTACTGCATCTTCGGAAGAAAAAATAACCCCTAAGCCCGGAACAGGCGGCTGTGGAACAACACATGTCAAGGAAGAAACAAAATCTGTTTCGGGCTCTGTTAAAAAGGGCAATAAAGGGGTGAAGGTTACGTATGAGGAAAAGGAAGGAAGTGATGATTCTAAGTCAAAAAAAGTTACCCTTGAAGCGGAATATGAATTTTAAGTGGTAATCGCTACAACGTTTTGACTTCTCATCCCTCTTTTTTCGGTATGGATGAGAAGTCAATTCACAGGAGATCAGAAAATGATTTCAGGTCGAACCGTAACGATTATAGGCATCAGCATTGTTATCTTGTGTGCTGGACTCTTTTTCTACGCCGAGCAGCGCAATCAGAAATTCGCAGAAAGTTTGCCGACGCTGCAACCCCAAAAAGTCGCCGTTGATGCTGTCGTCAATAAAACGCCAGCACCTCTTACAGACACAACGCCCAACCGCCAACCTTCACAAACCGATGAACGCTTCGTCGAAAGCCCGGTGTTTGATACACCGATCGCTCCCGTCGCCGCAGATAGCACAGATTACTCTCAGACGGAAATTAACACCGTTTTTGATGATGCCTTTGCTTTCTTTGATGATTTTTCTGTGTTTGATACCATAGACTTAGAGGCGACCCGTGCCAAATTAGAAGAACTACTACGGGCACTGCATGGTAACGATCCAAGAGTCTCAGAGTTTCTTGGTTACTGGGATATTTCCAGCCGTATCTTTGCCTTGCGTGCTGAGTATCGAACAACCGGCGCAAATGACGCTGCCCTACGTGAACAAATTTTCGCACTCGAACCACAGGCAGTGCTCCCAAAAGTCTTTGAACTCGGCACAGACTTAATACAACCCGGCGACACCGTTGTAAATCAACGAGGTCAATGGCTTGAGGACTGGTTAGTGCTTGCCGAAAAAGCAGAGGCAGCACATTACGCTACTGAGCTTGCCAAAGAAGCCTTTGACAACGGCGAAATCAACGCGCAAGAAGCCGAAGGTTTCATTGAAGATGTTTCGGGTTTGGACGTTAAAGTTAGAGAGGTTGAAGTGACAGACGAATAGGGGCATCAAATGAGGAAACCCCCAAGGGTGACATGCCGAAAAGAGCATGTATCCACATGGAGGACAACATGAATCAAATCACAAAAATCGCCGTTCTCAGCGTTATGCTTTTCGGCTTTGCCTTGGGCAACGCTGTGCTCGCCGAAAATCCATCCGCCTCGGATACGTCAGATACTCAGGATCAACACAGCGAAAAAAGGAAAGTCACAAACCGATTGGAAAAATTGCATTGGTCTTGGATGAGAAAAAAAAAGAAAACGAAAAATAAACAGCATCCGCTTCCTGACGCATCCAAGAAACCGACCGGATTACCGCTGCCTGCCAGGACAACCGTCACAACGCCAGGGGCAGCGAGCATCGGTCTCCAAACGCCTCAACTCCCGAAACCTTTTTACGCCGATACACATCACGAAGGCAATAGGCAGGGGGTGGATTTCGGCGTTCAGACCAAAGATGGATCGATTTACACTCTTCAGATAGAGAAAGAAGTCACCGAAGAAGGCATCTCAAGAAGCGTCGGTGGGAGTGCTGAATTCGAGTTAAGCCATGTCCCCACATTTTTTACACGGACGCGGGACGTTCTGCTCTTTGTCCCGAAAAAAATCGGTGTCGGTGTCCGCTATTTAGGACGTGGCATCAAGCATTTGCTTCGGTGGTAAACGTGGGGGCGGATGCAATTACTTCATCTTCAGCAAACTCTCGTCGCTGCCGTTCTGCTCAGTGTGCTGGTGCTGGCGTGCTGGATTCGTATTCCATCAGCTGATGGAATACCCCCTCATGGGCAATTCACCGAAACGGATGCCTACTTCTACTACTGGCAGGCACAAATTGTCTCGGAACACGGAAAGCTGCCCGCCCGCGATATGCACCGCTGGCTGCCGCTGGGTAGGGATTTAGGACAGACGCTAAATCTCTACGGTTACGTCCTCGCTTATACCCATAAAGCCGTTTCAGCAGTGTTCCCAAACATCACACTTTATCACGTCTGTCTCTATATGCCGGTCGTCTGCTTTTGTATCGGACTCTGTGCTCTCTGTCTCTACCTTTATCACGCATACGATCTGATGTTTTCAATCGCCGCAGGCGTGATCTTGGCAACACTCCCCGGTAGTATAGAACGCAGCACGGCAGGCTTCGGTGACCGAGACGCATTTTGTCTGATGATCGGCATCCTTGCAGTCGTTACCTATCTCGTCTCTCTACAGGTCTCCGACACACCACGCAAACGCCTAATTTGGACACTCATCAGTGGGGTTATTGTTTTTCTGGGTGGTCTGTCTTGGGAAGGTTTTGGCGTGTTCTTGAGTGTCATTATGATTGTGGTGCTTTACCGGTTTTTGACATCTGAAACAGAGGGGGAGTTAGGCCTTTATGCCCTATGGGTGTGCTGCTTTGTCCCGACGCTCTACCTCGCCTCACCCGCTTATCGGAGCGGATACGCCTTCGCTGAACACCTCACTGTATTTATACTTGTGCCGCCTGTTGTCCTTCTCGCGATGCGCGCCATTCGGTATCTGCTTCTCTCAAAAGTAGACCGTCTGCGTCTCCACAGACGCACCGTGTCATTCGGATTGATACTCGCAAGTGTTACGCTTGCATGTGGTTATGTCTGGATACAACAAAACACCTTTGTCGATACCACTGTCCCGATCAGTGACAATCCTGTGATGCAAGCGATGTCAGAACTGAAAACCCCACACTTCAACTATTGGATGATCAGATATGGCAGCGTCTTTATTATCGGGAGTCTCGGTTTCATATTTATGCCTATTATTTTTTGGAAAAAGCAGGGGGTCTCCTTCTCTCTACCGCTCGCGCTCTTTACGCTCTTTTCCTTTTTCCGGCAACCGTTAGATAAACTCTGGGGTGAACCTTTTGGCAACATCCTTTTTGGTATTGCCCTTGTCGGTTGTGCCATCGGGATCCTACTGTTGGCATGGCAGCAAAAAAACGAGGTATCCATTTCTGAAGTCGTTTTTATCACCTTCTGTCTTTGTTTTGTCGCATGGGTCGCACTCTCTCGTGACGCGAAACGCTACGACTTCTTTATCGGTGTACCACTTGCCTTTGGTGCAACATCACTTCTCTATTGGGTCTCCGAAACACTCACGCAACGGCTCAGGCACTCCGAATATGTCACTGACAAGTTTCGAGAAGATTTCACCTCTCTGAAACTCAAAAGAGGGGCTGCCCTGATACTGCTGAGTGTACTGATGTTTCTGCCAGTGCGACACGCACATACCTATCGTTCACTCTATGCGGCAAAACAGATGCGCAACGTAACCCCCGGATATACCCGTGTCAACGCTGCATTCCTCTATATGAAGACATTCCTGGTCCGGAAAGCGCAGTCCAAAGACATCCCGATTGTCGCCGCCCATTGGGGGTATGGCAGCCAACTCAACGTGCTTGCAGGTGTCAAAACCATCATAGACCAAGACACCTATCTCCAAAACTGGATACTTCTCTATAACCGACATGTCCATAACGCCACGTCCGAAAGCGAGGCGTTGGCATTCCTAAAAACCCACAACGTAACCCACCTGATGCTCACAAAAAAGGACCCAAAAGACTCGTTTCTGCGTGGAGAGTTAAGCGAGGCATTTCTTCCTGTCTATCCGAAGAAAAACTTTGCCAATGCGACTGTAAAGATATGGGCAATTGAGTATCCAGCGGACATACAAACTGATCCAAAATACCTCAAAACAGGATTCCCAGAAATCGACGAGAATTTACAACATCAATAAATATGGTAGCAAATATCATCACACTCACACGTCTTGTCTTAACCTTTGTTGTTATTGTTCTGTGTAGCACACGCTACACTCTTGGCATCACGCTCCTCGCAGCGATTCCGATCATTTTCGGCCTTGATGCCGTGGATGGCATCATTGCCCGTAAACGCAACGAGACATCTGAAATCGGGGCAGTCTTGGATAGTGCTGCCGATAGGGTGATTGAAAATACCTTTTGGATATACTTCACTGCTATGGGACTAATACCATTATGGATGCCGATAGTCATCATGACACGCGGCATTTTAACAGATGGCTTGCGACATTACATAACACAAGAAACAGGGCGTTGGGTATTTGTTCTGAAGGAGTCGCGCACAAGCCGAGGACTTTACGGTGGATCCAAAATGTTTACCTTTATGACCCTTATGAGTTCGACCATTTTTAAACTCCCTGTCTTGGAACAAGTGAGTCTGAGATTTGCCATTCTCACCGTAGTTTTCTGTTTGATTCGCGGATTCCCTACAGCTATAGAGATCTATAAAACAATAGAAAAGAAAGAGGCAGATGCAAAACGCTTTCGCCCGGTTCCTCAAAGCGCGGAAAGGCTTACGCGGGGTTCCTCGGTACCCAAGAAAGCCGTTAGATGAAATTCTTGAACTCTTACGGTTTACAAAAGTCAAACCTTACATTCCTCAAGATGTGAGGCTCTTAGATGTTGGTGCTGGTGATGGTACCTTCTTGCGCTATCTTGATGGACATCTCCAGTCTGGAGTGGGTATTGACTCACATCTGACACAAAGCGTTGACTTCGGAAGGTGTCATCTCGTTCCCGGTTATTTCCCATACGACTTCGAGACAAACACAACCTTCGATATCATCACGATGATGGCAGTCGCTGAACACATCCCCATGGATGTCTTTCCAGATGTTGCCGATGCCTGTTGGAAATACTTAAAGCCCGATGGGCAGCTCATCATTACTGTCCAACATCCGCGTGTCGAGAGACCTTTAGATTTACTGAAGGACCTTCAGATAGTTGAGGGGTTCTCTATGCATGAACATTACGGCTTCAAGCCAGACTGCCTTCCCGAGATTTTCAGTCGGTGGAAACTCATTAAAAGAAAACAATGGGGATTCCGCTGTAATAATATCTTTATCTTTCAAAGACCTTAACTGTATTTGACGTATAAGTAACCTGGTATGTAATGTCTATGGAAATGACAGATAATAGACATTAGAGTACTGCGGGTTTCGATAAGTGGATGACTCTGGATAAAGTAAAAGCCTTCTTGAGGGTTGCCTATAGCCTAAACGTTGACTTGAAATCGTTGAGGTATCAAAGTAGAGGTTAACTATGAAAAAGCCTTTGCTGCTGCACCTGTTTTTCTATTTCACTATCGCAGTCCTGTTAGGAGGCATTGTTTTATGGCGATATTGTCCCTTAAGTTGTCTTGCAGATGTGTTAGACAAAGTACCAACTATTTCGGCTACGACAAAAAATATTATCGGTGCCGGCAAAGGTTCCAAATTACAAGTGCCTCTGGCTGTAAAAAAGAAACTTCACCGGCATTCGCCCACCCTTTCTAACTTACCCAACAATCGGGAGCACCACTCGGTTTCCGAAGGCTTTCAAGAGAACGAATTCTACCGGACTATTATTGATAACAACCTATTTCGTCCGCTCGGTTGGACACGTCCGCGCCCAAAACCTATCTATCGTCTCAGCGGAACAGTCATCCCTACAGATGGAAATAAGCCCAGATATGCTATCGTCCAAACAACCAGAAAAAACAAAACACATATCGTCACCATCGGTGAAAAACTGGATACTAACATCACCGTCACCGACATCCAACCGAGAATAGTAATTCTTGACAAAGCAGGACAACAGATAACCCTTAAACTTGAGATATCCCCGTGGCTGAACACCAAAGGATCAAGAACTCACCGAAGGTAACTCGCCAAAGATGACCGGAGAAAATACAGACATGCTTGCAAACACTATCATCTTTTTTTCTCCTTCGGCGTGATTACCCTATTTAGGCAGCACTGTACCTTTCCTAACATCTGAGTCTAGTTCCTTAGCTTTCTCAAAATCTGCTTTTGCTGATTCCAGTTGCCCGAGTGCCTCTTTTGCCCGCGCGCGATTGGTGTAGAATCTGGCTTCCTCAGGCTTAATGTGAATAGCACTATCAAAGTCAGCTATTGCACCCTCATAGTCGCCAAGCACTATCTTCGTAACACCGCGCCTGTCGTACATCCGGGCATCCTTTGGAGCTAACTGTATCACTTGCGTAAGGTCTTCAATCACTGCCTCGTATGATTGCTGTGCCTCTGCTATAGCTCCCTGATTCGCCTTAGATTCCCCAAGTCTGAATTGTGCGTGCGCTCGATTTTGGTAAGCTCGGATATACGCGGTGTTTAATTTAATAGCTTGCGTATAGTCTTCAATCGCCGCTTCATATAAACGTTGGGCTTTTCCTGTATTCTCGCGAGCAGCCGCGGATTCAGCAAGACGAAACTTTGCATACCCGCGATTGTTATAGGCGGAGATATACTTTGGATCTAATGTGATGGCTTGCGTATAGTCTTCAATCGCAGCCTTATA
>VYCT01000376.1:8268-26467 GCA_009843785.1 Candidatus Poribacteria bacterium
TAGTCTTCAATCGCAGCCTTATACAATCTTCGGGCTTCCTCCAGATTCCCGTGGGTAGATTCAGCATCTCCAAGGTTGCGTTTGGCAATCCCACGATGAATATAGGGCAAAATCAATGCTGCGTTTAGTTGAACGGCTTTATCTAAGTCAACTATCTCCGCTTTGTAGTTACCGGCATAGTTTTTTATCTCGCTTTGAACAAAGTAAGCATAGGCACGGATAGAATCTCGATTATGCCACTGTCCCAAAGATTCTATTGTATCCGGCTTATCAAGCAACACCTTGAGAACATTTGCGGGGATAGCATAGGTATGAAAATCATCTCCGGAGCTGACAATTCCGATGACCTGTCCGTCCCTATCTATTACAGCTCCCCCACTACTCCCCTTAGGCGCATCAACTTTGAGAAAGAAGTTTTTACCGCTGCCCCCGATGCTCTGTACAGTCCCTGGTGTAACTTTGTATTTTTCGGCTGGGTATCCTACAATAGTAACTGTATCGCCTACCTTAACGGTATCACTATTACCCAAGGAAAACGGCATGCCTTCGCCTGCAAGTTTTAGGATAACGAGGTCATTTTTCACATCGAACGCTACCACACCTTCTACGAACCATGTTGTCTTTTCGTCAGCTGATTCTACGAAAATAGGTCCGTAATCCGCAACAACATGAATGTTCGTCGCAATCTTGTCGGGTGCCACGAAAAAGCCACTACCATAACCCCTCGCGGTGCCAACTAAACTCACCACACGGACCGTAGAATTCCTTACTTTTTTGGATGCTGAGTCCACTGTCAACACGACTGGTTTTTCGGAAACTATCTGCTGGGGCACCCGTGCACATGAGATCAGGATCCCTAACATTAGTAAACCCAACAAATATTTTCTGTTCGCTTTCATAAATAGACATCCTACCGGTTTTGAAGTCTTTTGCTCTAAGGAATAATATCAGGTCGTCCTTGAATTCGGAATCCAAGCCATCCGGGCTTCATATCTCAAAAATCTTGGCGAGATCACCATTAAATGAAAACTCTCTAAACCGTTATCGTTCATAATAGATAGGTTCAGCACAGGGTAGAATCACGCTAAAAATCTAACAACTTTATTTCTCCCCAGCGTGAAGCCAATTTGCCACGCGCTTCCACAGGGTAAGGCAGACTCTCCGATTTTACCAAAACATCATCAACAGCAACTTCGACCTCTTGGTCCGCAGTGAGATAGATACTCCACCATGGAAATTCGCCTAAGTCAGCGTTAGAGGAAATATCATCCTTTTTCCATTCCGTCTTTTCACCCGGATCAACCGTGACAGCCATTTCATGCTTCGCATCGTTCCATTCCAAGCGGAGCGTTCGGAGCATATTTGTGTTTTCAGGGATGTCTTCATAAGAGAACGCTTCCCAACCGCCGAGTTGTCCGACGGAGCCAGAACCAAACACACCTTTCGGGCCCCAGTTGTGTTGATGACTCGGCGACATACCGAAAACCCAGTTCGGATTTTTCCAGTTCGGTTCCTCGTTGGTGCATAGCACCCCGAACCAGCCACCGGCTTCAGAGAGTTCAGCGACCTTCACCGTGAATTGGATACCGAGGATATCGCGCGGCTCCCACCCGAAAACAAGTTTGAAACCCGGATCGCGACCCCCCGGACTTTTGACTTTCATCTGAAACACGCCATCTTTGATTCCCATCTCTAAGCGGTTTTCAGGGACAAACTGGACCCATTTCGTGCCGAGATCGGGTATCTGTCCGGGGGTCTCGTCAATTGCGTCTAAATCACCCTCAAAGTCGTCGTAAGGTTTCCATTCAGGGGCGGCGAACGCACTGGATAAGGTAAATGCTGCCAAAATGCAAATAAGTGATACTGTCTTCATGGGGTACGCTCCTTAATTTGCGTTTAAATAGAAGGCAATAAGCGGAAGAGTGAACAGAGGCATGGAAGTGTGGAAGAATGGAAGACAGATCAGTTCTCCATCCTTCCGTTTTTCTATTCAATTGGAAAGCTGGACGGAGTTATCTTCCATCCTTCCATTCTACAGTTTACGCGTGCCGAGATCCCATTGCGTACACTGGATTGTCGCCGAGGTTCTCAATAAGCCAACCGCGCAACGGCACGTCGTCTTCAGAAGGGACATAGCGTCCGTTGTTTCGGGTAGCAGCACCGAGCAGCTGACGGCGGATCGGATCGCAGCGTTCATAAAGCGGTTCAACACTCATCTCGTCTTTGGGGCGGATCCAGCGATACCCATAGCCGTAGAAAAGTGCCTTCCGTGTGATTTCGGAGTGGTTCGGGCTGCGCGAATGCCAGAGTCGTCTATCGAACAGAACCGCGGTTCCCGGCTCAACACAGACCGGCATCGCATCATCAGGCACATCGTCTGCGGTCGCTTCACGTGGATCGCGGCTGATCTCATATTCTGGAACCGCCATATCTGACTTTAGATGGCTACCCGGGCGGATATAGAAGTTACCACGTCCCGCTTCAGAGACATCAGTAAGGAAATATGCCACTTTCAGGGACAGACGTGGACGCGGATGCGTCTCCATTTCAATGTTGACACGTCCGCTATCTTGATGCCATTCCAGCCACCCTTCACCTTCTTCGGCATCTGTCGGTGCTGGCGGTTTGACGTGCATGTGCGCGTGGTATAGGTAGATGTTCCATCCCAAGATGCCCCAGACTTTGGGTAACGTTGTCGGCATATCTACAAGATTTAAAAGCGCGTCATCGGCACCTAAGAAATCCGACCAACCCCATTGTGAGCCAGGTTTTGCTCTGCCGTTGGCAAGTGCTTTATTGTACAAAGTATCTACAGCATGTATCAACTGTTCACGCAGTGCTGATGAGAGCGCGTTTGGGACATATAGATAGCCATTTTCTTCAAAATGGGAGCGTTCTTCTTCTGTGATTAGGTGAGGTAGATATTTTTCCGGTGCAGCCTCCATACCCATATTAAGAAGTTCGTTCATGGCACTTTCTCCTTGATTGTGCTGTTGCCTTGTTCGGATAGCTGGACGCGAGTATCCGGGTTAAAAACCCTTCGCACAAGAGTTAACGGACAAACTCATCAAGAAACTCACGTGATCGGATTAAGCCGTCGGATTCTGCTTCCCATGTGCGCCAGTAACGGTAATCTTCAAGTTCTACACTGACGATACCGTCAAAATCCTCGTCCTCTAACCGTTGTACCACGCGCAGCCAATCCACAATACCGTCACCTGGAATGGTATAACGCCACCAATCTTCACCGAAACCGCGAGGATTTTGGAAGCTCGGTCCCAAATTACCGTGCAGATAGAGTGCTTCTTCGTCGAAGGCGGTATCTTTGCCGTGGACGTGTTTGACGTAGGCTGCGAATTCATTCAGTGCACGGAGATAATCGATACCGATTCTGACAAGGTGCGACGGATCATAGTTGAGTCCCAAACCCGGAGAGTCACACTCTGCGAACATCGCGCGCCACATTTCCGGTGTGCAACCGAGCGCGGGGTAATCGGGACCGGGACCCGGCCATCCCTCTACTGCGATCGTTACGCCTCTGGACGCAGCAAATTCGGCGATAGGTGGAATCGTCTGCTTCCAAATATCAAAGTTTTTTGCTCTGCCGAGGCTGGCATCTTCCGGTACAAAGACGCAGAACATAATGTGAACATCGTTGTCAGCAGCGGCTTCGATAGCATCTGTTGCAGCAGCAGCACCCGCTTTTTGTTTAGATTTTTTCGCACTCAGTAGGTCTCTGGTACCCGGGAGGTCCGCGCTGCCGATAGCAAGGCCGGCATCTCTCGCGGTTTGGACAATTTCGGGGGTGACTTCTCCAATATCAACGGCATCAAACCCGTTATCGACACACCACTTGCAGAAATCCGCGAAGGGCAATTGACGGGCTGTGCCCGGAATTCGTAATCCTATCTTCATATTTTTAACTATGGTCCTCTGAGCATCGCTCCACTACGTTTCGCGATGGTTTTTGGTTAAGTACAAAAGGGTTTCGGGAAACTTACACCGTGTGAATTGTACCAAGCACCTGCCTGAAATGTAGTGGAAGGCAGACCAGTACTCGAAAATTAAAAACTAAAACCCCATCAAGCCGCAGCAGCGTCGGCATACGGGCATAGGCCCGTCACTGCTTATGGACTGCCGGAACTTCATCGCCTTCTGATTATTCCACATATCAACGACCTTGTCTGTCTTGATATTGCCGATGATATAGTCGTGGTAATCACGGCAGAGGCTAACATCGCCATTACTATCAATCTCCATTGTCATGTAGATGCTGACACACTGGTTGTAGCCAAAGGTTTGCGCATGATCGGTGTAATAGCGTTGGATTTCACCTTTTGTATTGAGTCTCGGCATCATGATCGGCGGGCAACGGCGTTGTTCATTCGAGAGGTTTTCCATCTCCTCAAAGCGATCCAATATTACGCCGTGATCAAAGTCTTTCCACGTGCCGATCCAACCGTAATGCGTTTGCGGTTTGAAACCGAATCGGTTCTCAAACTCTTCCGTGTGTTCTTGCGCGGATTGCGAATCGATCCACCATGTGAGATAGAAGATTTGGGCATCAGCATATTGGCTGGTGAACTTATAGAGATCTACGACCTCATCTATGTTATACATTGTGACGCAGCTCAGCGGAATTATATACGGGAATGCGATATTCCGTTTTTCTTTCTCTGCGCTCAATGTTTCCAGAGCCGCTTTGACATCCTTGAAGTTGTCATAGTTCTCTGATACACCCGGACGTTGCGTGTTGTGAATTTCCTCATTCGGTCCATCAACACTCAGATAGATAATTTTGCAGGTTTCCAAAATATCGTCGGCACGCCTTGCGATATTCGTCGCATTGCTAACGAGTGATATAGGCATACCTTTCTCTTTGATGTAGTGCATCAATTCGATAATACCGGGGTAAAGCATCGGTTCACCGCCCCAGATATACCAAACCGGGGACCAACCTTGATCCACAATCTGGTCAACGAGCGCTTTATAGACTTCGACAGGAACTTCGCGTTGTTTGAGCTCTTTCAGGGATTTTCCGTGAAGGTAACCGTTATCACCCCACTGCCCGCAAGAATGGCAACGGAGGTTACACATATCGGTAATTCGGAGGCTTACCAATTGAATAGCATCGCCTTTGCCGTGTTTCGCACCGAGCGGATGTCGCCAGTTGAAACTTTCCTTGGCGAGTTGATAACGCATCAACTTGCGCGAAGTCCCCCAGTCCTCCGACATGGCGGTCGCGAGTTCATTAACAAGAAATCTTGATGAGATTCGACTGCGTAGTGCCATCAATACTCCTTTTATGAGTTATCGGTTGTTGGTTATCGGTCATCAGTTAAAGAGGTTTTCTCTAAAAAACTGACTTTTTCAGGAAATCCAGGGAGAGGTGAATTGTTACAAACCTGCCTCTTAACTGAAAACTGACGACTGATCACCGATAACTGATTTAAGATTCGTCTTCTGATTTTACGAGTGTGAGTGCCGCGGAGTTCATACAGTAACGCTTGCCCGTTGGCGGCGGACCGTCATCGAAAACGTGCCCGAGGTGCGCGTCACACCGGCTACAGACGACTTCCGTGCGCGGCATGAAAAATATACTACGATCCGATTGCGTCGCAATAGATTCCGGAGAGATAGATTCCCAAAAACTGGGCCATCCTGTACCTGAATCAAACTTGGTTTCGGAACTAAACAGCGGGCTGCCGCAACAGATGCAGTGATAGGTGCCCGGTTCCTTACAATCGTGGTATTTCCCCGTAAAGGCGCGTTCTGTCCCTTTCTTCCGAGTCACTTTAAATTCTTCTGCTGTGAGTTGTTCTTTCCACTCTCTTTCTGATTTGGTGACTTTTTCTCCATCCATTTTTCCACTCCTCTCATGAATATAAGGCAAAACTCGCTCCTAAAAAGCCTTTAGGAATACTATGCCATATTTTTAGAAAAAAATCAAGAATGTTTCAATTCTTGTGAGCGACTACGCTTTAAGCATTATCTTTGTGTTTCCGTTTGACCGCGCCTAAAACCCGACACTTTGTCGCCGACAGAATTTCATATCGCACTCCACCCCAAGTAATTTTGCGTTGGAAGACAGCATATACGGCGTTAAGACCCGCCAAGAATATCCCGACTGAAGTCACATAGGAGGAGACACTAATTGTCTGTCGTACCTTTGGCATGTCTTGGAGCCAGCGCGGTAGGTTTTTAGAAAAAAGACGATAACTGAGTGCCTCCAGGAAAGGGATAAAGATAACCGGTAGTAATTCTCTCCTGTGAAATAGAAACGGGAGTGAACCCAATATGCAGACACCTTTCGGTAGAGAAACAATGAGACTTGCGAACCATTGCACCCAGAGTCCCATGTGGAACGTCATAATCACCTGCCGGTTTGTAAATTCAAAAATTTGGTACCATGTCCGGTTGGCGGTGCGCGTAATCGCTACACAGTCTGGAACAAAATGCACCTTCTGCTTAACATCTCGCATCGCAAGCGTCGTATTCAGATCTTCGATGGTTGCTTCATTCCAGCGTTGAAGGATTTTCGCTTTTTCGAGCATCTCACGTCGGAAGGCGTTAGAACCGCCCCATACCATTGTGAATGGATGATCGCCTTGTACGCTCATCTGGAAGTTCACCCAAATTGATTCTACAAGCGATGCGATATTCCAGGTTTGTGGAAAATAGAACCGCCCACCGACAGTTGTCCCTATATCGGATTTTTGGAGAGGGTTGACAAGCAGCGTTAACCAATTCTCTCGGATAGCGACATCGGCATCCACAAACGCGATAACTTCAATATCGTCTGGAAGTTTTTCGATCGCTGTCAGGAGATTCTGCACCTTTTGGGAACGTGGGAGATTGTTTTCAACGATGTTCGGTGCTAATAGCACGTGGATGTTCGGATGCGGTTCGGCAATTTCACAGAGATGTGGATAAGAGACATCATGTCCCGAATCCGCTTTTTGGTGTGTGACGAAGAAAACTTCATACGCGCCCGCGTAGTCTTGATGCAGAAGCCCTTTCGCATGCGTTTCCGTGTCAGCATCCCATCCGTAATGCGGCGCGATAATTGCTGCCTTGGGGGTGTAGGTCGGCCACTTCGCATTCCGTTCGCGCCGCGCGTAGAAAAAAGATCGGCTAATGATGAGTAATTCAACAATAAAGAAAAAATAAGCGGTTGCGATAATATACGTCTGCATAGCGTTCAACCATTACTCTTCCGAAGTACGGATCAGCTCAAGTGTCGTTTTCAGTTTTGGAATGAGTTCTGCATCGAGCAGAAAAATTAAATTCGGTTCATGTTGGAGCCGCGCATAGAAACGACCAGACGCATCGACCTGGTTTCCAACTTGTAAGGTATAGACTTTCTGATTCCGAAGTTCGACGGTCAGCTGCACATTCGGGTTACTGAAACCTGTGGCACTATCGGTCGGTGTGGATTTGCTCCCTACGAATGCGGCTGCCATCAAATCATCAAGCGCGTAGATGATGCCGTTCACTGCAGCGTTGTTTGCATCCTCTTGCACCGGCGTGGTAAGCCGCCAGTTGGTTCCAAGACGTTGACACGTGAAAGCAGGTGCTCCAGCCAAGGTTGAGGTCAGTCGAATCGCATCGTCAATATGGAAGTTGAGGACCTGTTTATCTCGTAACCACGCTGTGCCTTGCGCAATCTTATCAATTAAAGTCCGTTTAACGCGACTGACTTGTGGAGACTGCTCCGCTTTGACATAGACAGTGCCGTCCTGCGTATAGGTTCCGATGCTTAAAACGGTTGGCTCTTCTTCACCGCGCTGCGTGAACGCGACCTTAATTGACGGTGTCGCTAATCCGTACGAGGCAAGCCTGCCGGTAGAATCATCAACAAATGCAGCCGCTTCGAGGGAATCTACCCCGAAAAGTAGATCGTCCACCGCCTCAGCATCTGCTTTTATTTTCCCTGTCGGCGTTTGCAATTCCCAGATGTTATCAAAGTTTTTCGTGCAAACGGTTGTTTCTCTATCTTGTTTGATTTCAATGCGAATTGTATCGGTACGTTGAAAGTCAATGACCCGTTTATCGCGCAGATCAAAAACAGATTTATTGAGAAGGTGATAAATACCTTCATCGACAGTGTAGGCGGCATCTTGATAAACGGTAGTCTTGACATAGACGCGTCCCTGTGTTCCCGTCTCCGATCCAACTGAAGCACCGATGTTAACCGCGTAGGTCTTATCTCCGTCTGTGAGTTCTACCTGAATACGTGGATCATCTAAACCGGACTTTTCTAATTGTACCTTAGTATCGGCACCATCTGCTTCAAAGGTTGACACTTTTAGCGATCGCAATTCCGAAAGAAGGTCCTCAATGTCTTGGGTATCTGCTTTTGCTTCAAGCGGGTGTCTGACGTGCCATGTCCCGTCTCGTTTTTCACAATTAATGGTGCTTGATTGGGAGGCAGAACCTGCAGCCCTATGTTTAAACTGAATGCTTGAAACCGTTTCCGGATTGAATTTAAGAACCGACCGGTCACGGAGGTCTGTCGGCGATTTCGTCAGGTCGTCAAGTGCACTGGATTCGATGAGAAAGATATGTGTTTCCGACTTTTCCTTCACATAAACGGAGAAGTTAATCGCCTTTTTGCCAATAAGAAAGGTTGCTGTTGGCAAGTCTCCTTCTGTCGAAAGCGAAAGCGTTATACTCGGTGTATCCAGTCCATACTGTGCTAACTCGGTTACTTCAAGTGTCTGCTTGACGCGTTTGTTGAGGATGTCATCTAACATCTGACTGACTTTTTCACTGTCAGCATCCGCCTGAAATGGTCTTGCTAACTGCCAGTTGTCGGTTGTGTCCTTTACCAATTTTAGGTCTTGATATGCCGCATCTGCAAACGCGATTTCCACCTGTTGAACCGCATCGCGTGTCACGTCGTAGACCTGATGAATCGGAGGCTTTTCGTTTTCAACTGCCTTATCGGACGGTTCCTGAAAAAACAGATAGTACGCCCCCCCAATGCCCGCGAGAAGTACAATGATGATAAGCGTTGTCCGAAAGTTCACGCGTTCTCTCCTTTGCGGCGCTGCCACCAGACGATTAACCCGGCAAGGAACACAATTAAAGGGATAAGAAAGACAGAGGTCATCTGCACGAGACGAATATCTTGGACAGCCATCTGACGTAAGGCTTGTTGCCTCATATCAATCGGGCGGATGGCGATGAGGTCTTCCTCTAATGTGAGCCAATTGATTGTCGCTAAAAACAGGTCGCGACTTGCGGATCGGAAAAAGAGGTTTGTCGCAAAGTCTGAATCCCCGAAAACAACGATTCGCGTCGGACTTTCTGCCGTTTCAGGCACTGTATTTTCACTTTGAGAACTTGTGGCTGGTGGACGCGGTTCATTTTTCTCTTCAGCTGCGACTGCAATAGATATAGGGCCCGGCATATCTAATCCAGGCGTGTATGCATCTGTATTGAAGGTTTCATCGGGTTTACGTTCCGTTTCCGCCCAGCTCACACCCGTCGGATTCATAGTTTTTGCAAGGCTTTTCACATCCAGTGCAGGTTTTCCTGCGCTATCTGTGGCTTTGCGATTTTCCAGTGGCGTAACGGAACGGGTAAACGGGAACGGCATTTCTACCTGCATAGCAGCGCGAGTGATGTCATGCGGTTCAAAACTTGAGAAAGGCACCGCAGGTCCCAGCTCGAAAACAGAGCTGACTCTATCAACTACCAAGTCGTTGCCTATGGCTATCCCCCATCTTTCCATCAGTTGAACGAGGCCTTTGTTCACATCTTTTGCGGAAGTTACTGATGGATCGAGCAATAGGAGCAGTTTCCCGTTCTGCGCGAGGTATCTTGACACCAATCCGATTTCGTGGGAAGTCAACGCATTTTTTGGACCGGCAATGACAAGCACCTCACAATCTGCTGGAACGGCGGGTTGCGTCAGAAGTGACAAAGAGGCTGCAACATAATTCTGATTTTCGAGCTCTGCTTTCACTTCGCTATACCCTGCACTGTTGAAATCGTCCAAGGAGCGTTCTTCGTGGCCAACAGTAAAATAGATTTTCTTTGTCTTTTTTCGGATGAGTTTGAGGATGGCACTTGTGAATTTCTGCTCTTCAAGTATCGTGACCTTTTCTGGTTTCTGTCCGAGTGTCTCAAAAATGACTGTTCCATCTCTGCGAATATTATACTTCTCTACAAGTTGAATGTCAATGTACGGATTCGCATGAGTGATCGTTAAAAAGTCAGTTTCACGCTGATACAGTTCTAACGTCTCTATCGTGTGTTGTCGGGCTGCCGCCGAAACCGCCCTCTCGCTTATAAATGTGGTTACCTGAATCTCAATGTTAAGAGATTTGAGAATTTTTTGGGTCGGTTCTGAGAGGCTATACAGTCGGTCGCGCGTCAGGTCAGTCCTTTTATCGAACCGCTGGGCAACAATAGCGTTGACGAAGACGGCTATACCGATAACGCCAACGATACTTAGCGCGACATTTGCACCGTAACGCGCTTGACGGCTGGTAAAAAAGTTAACAAAGTCAGCAAATCGCAGTCGTGCAAAAATAACCAATGCAGTCGCGCAGAGGAGTAGCAAAATCCAAAAAACAGTTCTTTCGCCAAAAAGCAGGCTTACCATTGCAGCGAAACCGAAGATTAAGGCGAGGAACCCAAACAGCGGTCCTATAGCGTTTTTGCTCGGCATCTCTTATCTCCATTTGGATGACTCAATGGACTTGAACGTCGCAAACAGGCAGACACCTGTAAAACTTGCATGATAGATAACATCTTTAATCAAAATAACTCCCCGCCCAAAATCGTCATAGTGTTCGAGCAACGATAGGTAGCTCAGAAATTTCCCGACAGCTCCGTATTGAGATGAGAGCGAACCGATGACCCATAATGTTATGAGGATACCAAAGCTCGTCAGAGCTGCAACGAGTTGATTTTTACACATTGACGACATGAGTAACCCTAAAGCAAGGAAAGAGGAGCCGATAAGGATAACACCAAAATAACCGCTCAAAAGTGCTCCGCTATCCAAGGGGCCAAACCGTTGCACCAAGAGCGGAAAAAAGAGCGTCAAGGCGAGCATTATAAGTAGCAGTGTCCAACTCGCGAGAAATTTGCCGAGGACTACCTGTCCGTCTGTAATCGGTGAAGTGAGGAGGAGTTCAATTGTTCCTGATTTCCGCTCTTCTGCAAAGAGTTTCATCGTCAATACCGGCGTAAAAAAGAGCAAGATGATTGCCATGTTGCCGAAAAGCGTTGACATCACCTGCGCGCCAGTTCCATCTTGTCCGCTTGTAGTAATGAGTATGATGGAGAAAAGAAACCCTAAAATTGCTGTGAAGACAAAGCAGACGAAATAGGCGATCGGTGAAACGAAATAGGTGTAGAGTTCTTTCGCGCAAACTGCAAGAATGTTTCTCATGGATGTTTAGTTATCAGGAATCAGTTGTTAGTGGCGTTACAGAGAACGCTTGGTGAATTGTTTCCGAACCTTTCCGATAAAGAAGGGACCGAGGGATTCGATGTATTTGGTCGTCTGCTCCGTTTGACGCATATCTTGTATCAACCGCGATAACGGATATAATTCGGCACCGACTAAACCGATAACAAATTCGTTATCATTCGTATCTAACCCGAAGCATGCCAATCGGATGTCACTTGCGTATCCACCCGCGGCGTAACTTCGACCGAGCATCGCGTGTTCACCTAAAATCCGCCCGCGTTCGCGGTGTTCAAGCCGATAAAATTCCGGGTTCCGACGCAACGGATACCAAATCGCCCATGGAAAGTCGGGGTTAAGAGCGTTTTGGAGCGGTCTGTTGAGGAGCCACTCTGCCAAATTCGGTTCTCTACCGCTTGCGTAGGTACGACCGATCATTGTCATTGCCGGACGGTATGAGAGTTTGGTATCGTGTTGGAGGCCCGCCAATAGATCTCGTACTTTTGTTGTTAATACCGCTGGGTCTTCCGTAATGAAAAGCATGCCAATCCCTGTTGGATGGTTGAGATCGTCATATAGGACAGCGTTCAAGCTGCTCTTTTCAAGTGTTTCAATGATACGATATGTGTCTGAGCAGCCTCCAAAGACATGGAGTTGGAAGAACAGGCGGCGGTCGCTAACCTGGGGTTCGCCATCAATCGGTGCCCCGATTTCTCGTAGGTCTACCGGTTCTGGTCGTGGCGGTCTCTTTTGTTCGGTGTTCATAATTTTTTATAGTGGCTTTCCGATTTATGGGTGACGGCTATTTCTGCCGATAGCTGACGGCTGATGGCTATTCTCAACGCTTTGTGGTATATGATGCGCGAATCCACTCTTCAAGCACCTGATCCGGGTTTTCTACGACTCCTTTTGGAAAGGTGAACACGGTCTGCCCTGTGTTCTGCTTGATAAGGTTCAAACCGTGCTGGTAACTTTCAAGGAGTTGGTCGCAGATCTGTTGTACCTCTGTTGTGTCTGCCATTGCACGTTCACAGATAAGCGCAGTGGCTTCGGCATCGAATTGAATCTGTAACTGGTGTTCAGCGTAAAACTGTGCCTCATACCGGCGGATTTGCTCGTGCATCACCGTCCTACGATTGTAATCGGCATCTTCGGTGATGCACTTGAGTTCAACATCTGGCGCATCTACAACCGCGTCCGTGACGACGAATTCACTAACGCCGGTGGAGGGCAGTTCAAATTTATAGTCGCGTAAAACCTTTTCGCAGACTGTCATTAAGGCGCGCGCACCGGTTTTCTGCTCAATCGCTTTTTCAGCGATTCGGCGTAGACCGTTATTGGAAAACAGGACTCTGATCCCATACGCACGGAAAGCGTTTTCATACTGCCGAATAATAGAGCCTTCGGAATGTTTCAGAATGTGGAAAAGGTCGTCTACCGCAAGTTCATTACAAATGACATGCACAGGGAGGCGTCCAATAAACTCAGGCTCAAAGCCGAAGTCGATGAAATCTTTCGGTGTGACATCCTCAAGATACTGTGAGGCATCATCCGTTTGGCTGGCGATTTCAGCGTTGAACCCGATCCGGCTTTGATGCATGCGTTTTTTGATGATCTTCTCCATACCGGTAAACGCACCGCTGATGATAAACAAGATATGACGCGTGTTAATAACCTCTTTGTCAACCTTACCGCTTTTCTGAAATTCCATCGCGGCACGCATCTGTGAAGCGACATCGTTTCCGGCACGCAGATCAACTTCGGTCTCTTCCATCAATTTGAGGAGTCCGATTTGCACGCCGCGTCCACTCACATCGCGTCCGATAATATTCGGCGGTGTCGCGATTTTGTCCGCTTCGTCGAGATAGATAATACCATATTGTGCCAATTCGAGATTGTCATCGGCTTGTGTTACCAATTCACGGATTAAGTCGTCTACATTCGCACCGACGTAACCCGTCTCACTGAATCGGGTCGCATCCGCTTTCACAAACGGCACCCCGATGAGTTTAGCAATATGTCGAATAAGATAGGTCTTACCGACCCCCGTCGGACCGAGCATGACAATGTTCTGTTTTGAATAGTCGGTGTCAGCAGCATCAGGGTTTTCATGGCATTCGCGAACGTGGTTATAGTGGTCGCAGACAGCGATGGCAAGTGCTTTCTTCGCTTCGTCCTGCTTAATCACGTACCGGTCGAGGTATTGCTTAATCTCCCTCGGTTTGAGATCAAACTTCAAATCGAAAGTCTTTTTCGGTTCGGGGGTCTCCGCTTCTCCTTCAGGGGTCGGTTCGGTAGCGGTCGCGTTCATCACGCGGACAGTGCCACCATATTTCTTTTCCAAATACTCTTGGAATTCCTTCTCAATTTCTTGAGGGGTGGGGATTTTTTTATTCGTGTTCATCGTTTTATTATCCTGCTCCTGTGAGTTCTCGGCGGACGATTTCTGTACCGGCGACCATTGTTTTCAATTTGGCGGCGGCTGCCCACCGCGCTGTTTGGCTGAAGCCGCAATCCGGTGTAATCGCAAGTTTTTCAGGACGTACATGCTCGAGGGCTTCTCGGACCAGTGCCGCGACATCCTCTGCTGTTTCTACATAGTAGTTTTTGACATCGATGAGCCCCGCAGCGAGTTCTTTGTCATTTGGAAATTCGCTCCACAATCCGATTTCTGCCATCTCTCGGTTGGCAAATTCCAAAGCAAGTTGATCGAACGCTGCTTCAAGGATATGCGGGAAAAGCGGACGATAGGAACGTTTACCGACTGCCCTGCCGCGGTAGTTTCCGAAACAGATATGCAATCCAATCTTAGCAGAAACACCTTCAACCGTGTGGTTGAACAACTTCACAAATTCCTGCGGTCTATCGGGATAAACAGCGTAAGAGGGTTCATCTAATTGGATAAACTCCGCACCTGCTGCCACAAGCTGTCGAAGTTCTGTATTGATAATCTCCGCACAAGCATAAGCAACTTCAAGGCGTTCTTTGTAGATACCACCTGTCTGGATGCGTCCTGAGAGCGTAAACGGACCTGGGCATGTTACTTTGAGCGGTTTCGTGGTTTCGTTTTTCGCAAACTCAAATTCTGGGCGGATACCGAGGCCATCGGGGGCTGCAAGCGGAACGGACGGCAGCCATTTACCGCGTTGATCGTGTCCATCGGGGCCCTGTGTTCTCGGCGCGGGGAGTTGCTCTAACCCAGGGAACCGTTCATAAAAACCGAGCACGAAATCCTGTCGGCGCATCTCGCCCTCTGTGACGATGTCAACGCCAGCGCGTTCTTGGTCAGTAATGGCGGTTCGTACCGCGTCGTCAAGGGTTTCGTTGATGTCGGTTTCGCCGAGTTCACCACGTCCGATTGCCTCAAGTGTCACGCACAGCCAACTCGGTGGTGCGTAACTTCCGATCGTACTTGTAGGTATCAATATGTCTGTCTCTTTCATATACTCCCTCTGTCTTTTTTATTATTTAGTCCCCGACATTTGCGTAGAAAAACGGCGGCATTGTCAAAGCAACGACATCATCATCACCGGAGATTTCGCGTGCCATCGCGAGCGCAGCGTCTAAGTTCTTTGCCCAATCAACCCCCAACCGCTGTGCAACCCTCGGCTCCTTCGGCCCCACAAGGATGACTTTAGATAGGTATTTCAGCGGATACGTCGCCCAATACCAGACCGTGAACGGATGAAAACCGTGATGCGCGAATTTGTTCCGATAGCAGTCGATCAGAAACTCGTCCTTCGCATATTTCTCCTGAAACTTCTGCTGCATTTCAAACGGTTCTGTCGTATCAGCAAGCACCTCATCGTAAAACATCTTATACGCCACGTGATACTCTTCATGGAAAATCTCATACGTCGGGTTCATGATGATCACAACACCGTTCTTTTTGATAATCGGTTTGTTATAGAACCAGTTAAAGACGTACCCCAAAATATCGCTGACCACCAACACAGGATTGATACGCGCATCCACGGCGTACGGACTCATATCGGGGAGCCCAAACACCAGTGTACTAAACTGGCGCGGGATGTCTATTGCCAACTGATCCTTCATTGACTCCAACGTTCTCGCATGAACGGCATCAATATCGCCCGCGTTGATCTGTATCGGTTCATAATCCGTTCGGACGCTTTTGAGAATGTTGTACCGCACGGATTCAGGTAAAAGCGATAAGGTTGCCGGTGTGAAGGTTTTAATAACCTTCTCTGCGATGTTGCAATCCCGATTCGGCTTCCCGACGTAGCGGAGATGGAACGGATAGATCGCACCATTCATCGCTGCTTCAAGAACTAATATAGGGGTCTCTTTCTGAATAAGGCGACTCATCCGCTCAATACAAGCGTGCATGTGTGAACCTTCGGGTTGCATCACGTGCGGACTCTCTGCTGTCATGTGTGGTGAGTGGTGTGGCGCGATGGAGTTATACGTGCCGAGACCCACGGCGACGGATTTGTGTCCACCGTTGAGTGGAATTTGTATCATATCCACGTAAATTACCAGATCGGCTTCCAGTGCTGCTTTATCGGTCTCAACGATTTCGTCTTTTTCTGTGTGTCCTACCTCAACAATCTGGTCGGCATCTTCCGCATCGAAGTTTCGGAGTTGATGCGGATAGAACTCGTCCATGATGTCTTTGCCGAGCATATAGGCGAGTTCGTGCTCCTTCATCTTACGGTGCAGCGCAACGGCGCACATCAGTTCGATATTCTTTTTCGCCACGCCGTAACTATAGAGCATTCTCAAGAGCGTCTCAATCATAATCTGCCGCATATCCGGCTTTTTTGTCGCTGGGAAGGGTTGGCAGTTATCGTCGAACAGGATAAGCACTTTTGAGCTGCCGTTGACGAGTTCGCTAAGCGGCGGCATCTCAAGCGGATTCTCAAAGGCGCGCTGCGTGTGTTCACTCAGTGCTGCGCGCTTAATTCCCGGCAGCGGCGGCTTAGCATAATAAACCTCTGAATTATCCGGCAGTTTCGCGTTGATGAGATGGTTTCCGAAGTAGGTGAAATATTTCATTTAAATGGGGCAACTCGCTTCGTGAGACAATTTCAATTGAGGTTCGGACGGCTTTGCAATCACCCATTTATTTTAGCACAATTTATGCAAATGTGCAAATTTATAGTCCATGCGGTTTCAAGCGGATATGAAAAACGGAAACCCAAACCAAGTTATACTCGATTCAAGTTTCCGATTTAGAAAATGTTCGATATGCGCGCTTATCGGGCGTTTTTGATGTGTCCCCATGTGGTTGTGAGCTTGGCTTTCGGGTCTACGGGGGTCAAATTAGCATCGCCGAAGTACTCAATTTCACCAATTTGGAAGTATGCCCCAGCCGGGTTCGATGCGGTGTCAAAAGTAACATGCCGAAAGAACCGATACCCGACGGTTTGAGCCTCGAAATCTGCCCCTGCCTCAAAAAGGACGACTTGCAGGCGCTCATCCCAAAAGCTATCCCCGTCGTGAGCAAAGATGGTCGTAAACTCCTCGCCGTCGTTCGACCCCTGAATCTCCCACACTGTAGGATCCCTTGCAGGCACATCGTTCGCTGAAGATACGGTGAAGTGTGTCAATCCGTACGCTTCCTCAAACTCAGCTGTCACGTGTAGACCTTCCTCCGGGATACCGCCCCCACGTCCGCAGCACCATTTGTCATTGCTGGGGCCAAGGCGGTTATCGAAGACGTTAAACGAAAATTCACCGCCTGCGAATCCGGGTTCCTCGTTGGCTGTGAAAATGGCGTTGTAACCCTCATCTGCTTCAGGGTCACCATCGTCTTCTGGGTCGGTTAGGTCTCCTCCGAGCAGGGACTCCGTTCCTGTTCCCAACACTTCCTCCGCCTGTGCCATGTCGATCGGGTTTCCGATAACACAATAGGCTATCATCAACACAAATCCTGCTAATACCAATATGATTTTCATGCCGTTGAATCTCCTACTAAAGTTTGGACAATAAAATTTTTCCCAAAAATTCCGCAAACCCACGTGTGCATTAACCCAAGCGCGATTTTTCACCAAAAACGGGCCAAAATCCAGACACCACCTATGTTCTTGAACAATTTAAGTGGCATCTGCACCCGATGACCGAATCGCGTTTGTGTTGATATATTAAGTATACCCTAAATCCGCACAAATGTCAATTTTTTTGTTTTTTATCTCAAAAATGACGGTGTATTACTATAAATCAACCGGGTAGCAGCCGATACCCGATGCCAGTCATAAGTCCAACAATAATCCAGATGCCACCGATGAAGCACTCACCTAACACAACGCCTAAAATAAGCGGACGGAGTTTACGGTAATAGGCAACGCCACCGAACTTGAGCGTGGTGTATTTGAGGAACCAACCGATGAAAAATGAACCCCAGAAGCAGTAAGTCGCATAACTCGTCATCATGAGAGAACCGATCGGGTGTAGCTTCCACCAGAGATAGTGGTGCCGCATCCAGAGCATCCCGAACATCGTGACACCACCGAAAATAAACGAACCGAGCCGTTCCAATTCAATACCTGTCGGGTGTTGAAGAATACTTGTGAGGCGGTTAAATGGGGAGGTTGTCGAGATCATATAGGTCCAATGTTGTAGGTTCACTGCGCCGTGTGTATAAGCGAGGTCTATGGATGAATAGTAAGAGACACCCATCGCCAAAACAATCGCAATACCCATCGCAAGTAAAAACGGGCGTTGTTTGAGACGGAGGGGGTCCGCAAGTTTGAAATTGTGTCACTTACCCCCATTTTTTTCTGAAGGTTTGTGGTGAAAGGTTTTTAG
>VYCT01000114.1 GCA_009843785.1 Candidatus Poribacteria bacterium
TATACTAAAAAACTTCGCAACGAAAAAACTTGCATTAAATTTATACATGAGCCACTTCTTGTATAGTACGGACGATGAAAATTTAACTGTGACAACCGTGTTTCTATGAGGATATCCTCTCTTGTTCGGAGATCCGCCCCTATTTGGGGATACACTTTGTTAATTGTTCTATCCTGCTTGATATAGTAACTGAAATTTGAATCACTCCAAGGGATTTGATAAAGTCCATTGATTTTCCTGGCTACTTCCATAGATTCAATTAATGAGGATTTGCCGCATCCGTTTGGCCCTAACAATACAACCAACTTCACTGTGTCCGGCAAATTATCTATGGTCAAATTTGAGAACTTTTTGAAATTCTGAAGTCTGATGTTTTTAATTTTCATTTTCGATTCCTTTCATTTTTACGCATTTTACCGCGCATAAATAACCTTCTCATCAAGCACCCTCAACGCTTCCTGCTCCAAGTTATAGGCTTCAGTGCGTTTCCGATTGGCTTCCAAAACCGTGTCGTTTATTTCCTGCTGGACGTTTTCATCGCGCAATAACGGAACACTGACTTGCATTATATGTTCCTTTTCTAAATGCTGCACCACAGCACCGTAAGCAAATCTGTGGATTAATTCACGAGCATAATCGCTTGATAACCAAGCATACAGATAACCTGAAATTTCTTTGTTCACTGGGACCACACGAATAATGTCATGTGTCATCGCCCACCCGTCCCAATGCTTTAGGACTAATACGGTATTTGCGAGAGTCCCACTGGATGTAATCAGAATCATACCTTCTCTGATAACAAGTTCGTTTTCAATTCTCTCAGTGTGTTGTGAAAGCGATAGATATTTCTTGTCAGAAGGATCCAACTCTGAAATATGCTTACCAGTGAAAAATACAATCCCATTACCTTCCTCAACATAGACTCTTTTAAATCGGCCTGGCAAGGTAACTGATTTGCTTATTCGACTGTCAACAACTCTAACAATTTCCCTTGCCGTTTTCGCTATATGTTGTTCAATAACATCTACAACCGGAACATAGTAAGACCCATCCAATCGACCATAAATCTCTAATGACACAGAATAATTAAGAACACCCACCGTTTCATCAAATTGTTTGGCTTGTTCATGTAGAACCTCAATAGATGGCAACTCTAACGCCTCTTTTAGAAAAATTTGTGCAGCATCCAGTAACTCATTAGACTCATCCCGTAATTTGAAAGATTCCTCAACCAAATCGTGAATTTCCTGTTTGATAACAGATGGTGGGTTCGGAATTGGAATTGCGTTCAAGTGTTCGGGTTCAAGGTGCTTAACAACTGCCCCGTAGTTATTAGTATTTATGATAGAAAAGCCGGTTTTTGATTTCAAAAAAGCGTAAACGAATCCACTATATTCTTTAGGTTTAATCCTGATTACATCATGGCTGAAGATCAGGTCGTCTAAAGTATCTCGGACATACGTGCAATTCCCTATCGTGCCAGAACAAGTTAACAGAATCTGTCCCTTTTCAACTCTCAAGGCATCTATATCTGTTTGGGTCAAACCAGAAATATAGGCGGATGGTTTCGGGTATAACTCATTAATCTGTGCTGGTTGATAAATTGGAAAGGTTGATTTTTCTACATATATTCTTTTAAACCGCGGTCTATGATAAGCGGTAGCAAGTCCATTTTCACCAGACAAATAAACAATGTCCCATTTGGAATGCGCTACATCTTGCCTTGCTTGTCTGCCTTCAATGCCGTAAACGCCTGCCTCTAAGCGATAACTTGTTTCAAAAACTTCTTGAAGATTAACAGTTGTCCATTTAAAATCAGGACTTTGGGTTTCTTGATCTTCCGTTGTTCGTGAGGAGAAGTCGGGTTGTGCTACCATCCAATAACCTCCTGTTGTTTCCACTGATCAAATACAGCAGGAACCTCACGGCTTTGATCGTCAATGATACGGATTCTGCTTCTGGTCTCGTAGGTGAATTCACTCTCCGCGACTTCCCCTATTTCAGGTACATCGGGGTCTTCTGATACCCAAATCTCATTACCCTGTTCGTCCCGTTTAAATAGGGTATTACCCCGTTTGTCGTGCCCCACCTTCTCCACCACCGCCATAAAGATGTTGTATGGCTTAACACCTGAGAGTTTCTCTGCTAATATTTCCGCTTCAGATTTTTTCTGAAGGATCAAGACTGAGGTTTGTGTTCCGTTTCCGGGTTGAAAGGCATCCGCGTGCAAATCTATACTGGCAATGATTCTTGTCCTTTCAATCAACCAGTGGCGAATATACCCAAGTCCCGGATTCCCTAAAATTGAATCTGGCAGAACAATCGCCAACCTGCCGCCGGGTTTGAGGAATTGCAAACAACGTTCAATAAATAGTTGCTCTGGGGGTGCCGATGTTTGAAGGTCAGAAGAAATGGTCCAGCCTGTTTGTCCGCTAATATCGTATCGTTCGTTACGCCAAATATAACCGATCTGAAATTGTTCAAGAATGTGGCCATCCTTAATAGGGATTTTACTACCAAATGGTGGATTTGTAACGATGACATCAAAGAATTCAATAGTATTAGCGTTTTTGATCCCAGCTGCGTCAATATTTAACGCTTCTGCTAATTGCTTTTTGAGATCTAACGACCATTCATGTGGAGGTAATAGCGAATCATTTTGAAAGATATTACCGCTGCCATCATTATTCATTACCATGTTCATTTTTGTGGCTTTGACCAGATCAGGATTGATATCAAAACCGTAGAAATTTGACGCTGCAATCTCATCTATTTTTTCTTTTACCACACTTCTCTCATGATCCTTCCACTGACCCTCCGGCTTGCCAAAATCCTTTTCAGCATCACTTTTCAGTTCTTCAATGACATGGTTCATTGCCATGACTAAGAAACCGCCTGTGCCACATGAAGTATCACAGATCTTTTCATCTCGTTTTGGGTTAATCATTTTAACCGCCATGTCCATGATGTTTCGCGGTGTAAAAAATTCGCCTCTATCACCTCTCAAATTTGACCCTACTAATTCCTCATACGCCTTTCCCTTAACATCAACGTGAGTATCAATTAGGTAATAAGGCTGGAGTTCCGATACCACCCATGCCAACGAACGAGGTTTCAGTTTAATTTCATCGTTGGCTTCAAAAATCTGTGGATGTTTCCTTTTTACCTTCTCAAAAATCTTGGAAATTCGATTCTTAACCGTTAACTGTCCATCCGGATAGGAACGTTCTCCTGAAGTCGTGTAAAACTCAAGAGGACGACCAACATTCTGCTCATCAAGTGTTTTACAAAAGATAAGTTTTAATAATTCAAAAAACGCTGGTTGTTTTTGTAGGCCATCGGTTACATAAATGTGATTATGACAAGTTCTGAAAACCATCAAAAGGTTATCTTCATAAGCCTTTTTCAAAGTGTTCCGGTTCGGTCTGTCAATATGCTCTATAGATCCATCGGCAGCGGGAATATCATTGTATTCCTGAAATTCATATTTTCCCTCTACTTTTACTTTTCTTAACACCTCTTTATACTTGCCGTTTGTCCACATGCCCCATTCGCAATTCGGACATGCGCTCATGTAGGACTTGAGCTGCTCAACGCCGTCCTTCCTGTTTCTTGGCTCTACGCTTTCCTTTTTGCATTCAACAATTAGCCACACCTGATCCTGCGTCATCTCCAGACTGTCTTTTGGAAATACAACTATATCTGCGCGTGGGCGGCGAGACCCCAGTTTCAAACCGAACTCAATTTTGATTTGCTCTCGTTTGTATTTGTGCTCATTGATCAATCTTTTCTCAATTGTCTGGCGGACATATTCCTCCGGTGTATCCTTACGGAAGGTTCCGTCAACATAATCACGGATAGATCCGTCGGGGACACTGATAACTTGCGTTTCAGGGGTTGTGTTCATAAATTTCCCTCTTTTCTATAGGATACTCTCTTTCACAAGTGGATGATGTCTTTTCTGCCAATTCCGGAAAGAGCTCCGCTAACTTTGGAAAGTGTTGATTCTCGTATGTCTTAATAAGCGTACCGACCAATGCCATTGCTGCTGATAAGGGGTGACTTTCATCATCGCCGACACCATAGATTAAATCATCCAGCACTGCTAAAAGTTGTTGGTACTCGGTTTCTGTTACCACAAGGCTGCTAAGTTGTGTTTACATTTTGTGATTGGTTACAAGTATTGCTGCGAAATAGACGAATCCGAGATACCGAACACCTAATTTATCGTAGCGCGTCGCGACCCGACGATACTGTTTCAACCAGCCAAAGAAACGTTCTATCAAGTTCCGGCGTTTATACAACGTTTCGTCATACGCACGCGGCTCCGTCCGCCCTTTGCGAGGCGGTATCACCGCAATCGCATCCCGGGACGTGATCTGCGCTATAAACGCATCCGAGTCGTAAGCTTTATCGCCTATGACATACTCATAAGAATAGCCTTCAATCAGCGCAGAAGCTTGTGTAATATCATTGCGGTGTCCCTCTATTAAAATAAAACGCAACGGGAGACACGCATCGCTGAGAGACAGATTCAGTTTCGACGTAAATCCACCTCGCGTCCGTCCGAGTGCTTCTGCCTCTTGTCCTCCTTTTTTTTAGGGGCACCCGCTGCGGAGGCATGTGCGCCCACGATCGTCGAATCAATGAGAATACCTGAGATGTCGCCAGCATCGTGAAAATGTTCATGGAGTGCCTGAAAAACACCCGCATCACACCATCTACTGAAGCGACGATAGATCGCGTTCCAATTGCCATAGACTTTTGGTAAAGCACGCCACGTCGCGCCTTCTTTAGCGATCCAAAGCACAGCAGAGAGAAAGTGCCTGCACTTTTCAGGGTTTCCAACATAGACGTTTCGGCAGTCTCTGAGGAATGGTAAGATGCTATTCCAGGCAGCATCACTTACCTGCTTGGGTAGGTCTTGAGAGCCAAATGTATTTTGAGTTTCCATAAAGAGAGCATACTAAAATCTCTACGAAAAGCCAATACCTTTTCAAATGTAAACACTACCTAGTAAACTACACACCAATCCAAAATTAAGAGGATCCAAATTCTATCAACCCTTTCTCAAATTGAGAACGAGTTATTTCGGCAATTTCACCTTCAAGTATTTGGAAAAAAGTCCACTTAGCGAGATCTGTACCAACCGCAAGAAGACCGAATTGAGCATTGCTATGCCTGAAATATTCCTTGAACCGATTCAATGTGCTTCTCGGAATGCGTTCATTCACTTTGCATTCTACAATAACAGCAAGGCTCTTTCTCATCATGAAGGACAACATCTGCTCCGTAATCTCGTTCTGCTATATCTTTTCGTGCTATAAAATTACATCTCCTCACCAAACAGATTCCAGGCGGGTTTTTCCTCTGTTTTCTGTATTAAGTATTTCCCTGACTTAAGCCGATCAAGAGCGAATTCGTAATACGCAGGCACAATCTCGAAACCTATGTAATGCCGTTCTTTCATTTTGCTGACGACAGCAACTTGCCCAGAACCCAAAAACGGATCCAAAACAACATCGCCTTTTTCACTGGAATAATCAAGTATCTTTTCAATGAGTTCAGCAGGCAATTTCGTTGGCGTTTTGATTGCGCCTTGCCAATATTCCCTCTTAATTTCCCAGACATCCTCTTTGTCCTTGTAGTGTGCTGACCCTCCGCTTTCAGTCTTTGCATCCTTATCAAATCGGCGATAAGGATAAAACTTTCGTTTCTTATCGTTTTTGCACAAGAAAAGACAATGGTAGTGAGACGTTACATACTTACGCTTCGTAACAACACCAAACTGATATTTCCAAATGAGGTGATTGACAATCGTGAGCTTGCACTGATCAATGGCTATCAGGAGGTCTTTCAGATAGTTCCAACCTGAGAAAATATACATACTGCCAGAATCCTTTAGGACTCTCGTTGCAGCGGTAAGCCAGTCAAGCGTAAAAGCAAGATAATCACTTCCCTTGACTTCGTTGTAACCTTGAAGGACACGATCCCCTTTTCGGTTGTAATTGTGGCGAGTCGCTTTGAAATCAATGGCAAAAGGCGGATCCGTTATGATCAGGTCAACACATTCATCCGGCATTTCGGACATCAACGCAATGCAGTCCCCCTGCTTGATGGTGTCAATATATTCAGGATGTTCCATTTCCTTATCCAAGTCTACGTTGCTGTCAAGATTTCGAGGAACGCTGTCATATATCCGATCGCATACGCGCGACCGCGGTGTCCCCAACCTGTATCATCTACGATGTGAGGCACATGGTCGGTAATCATGAAGCCTGTAAAACCGACTTCTTTCAGCGTGCGCATTACATCAAACATATCACAATTGCCGGTGTCAACAAAGGATTCAGCAAATTTTGGGACGTGTCCTTCCACATCACGGAAATGGACGTAGAAAATCTTGTCGCGCTCCCCGAAATAGCGGATCGCATCCGTGACACCGGGTCCCATCTCCGACCAGGAACCGACGCAGAAATCGAGTCCGTGTATTGGACTGTCAGCGATCTCCATGCCGCGTTTAAAGCCTTCAAAATTGCGGAACAGACGCGGTACGCCTGCCAGCGATTCAACAGGTGGATCATCGGGGTGGAGGGCGAGTTTAACGCCTGCTTCTTCTGCGACAGGCAGGATGGCGTTCATGTAGTATTCGTAGTTCTCCCACATTTCGGCTTCAGTGAAAACGCGTCCGTGCGATAAAGGCGCGTCTCTAACTTCGTCCATATCAAAACTCGTAACTTCTGCACCGCCTCTACCGGGTGTGGTTCGAGAAGTTCGCCAGACGCCGCTGGGCATCCAGTGGTATCCAAAAATCTCAACGCCAGCTTTGCCAATATTGCGAATCGTCGTCGCCATATTCTCAATCTGTTCATCGCGACCGGGCAGGCCGAGCATCGCTTTATCGTAAAACGGGACCGGCACGTTCTCAAGTGCCGCTAACCGGAGCCCAACCGATTCTACCTCTTTCCGAAGTTCCAAGATGTCCTCAAATTCCCACCGCGCTGTGCCGGGGAGTTGTGCCGTGTTGAGCAAAACATCTTCAACACCGAGTTGTTTGATGAATTTTAACCGTTCTTCACTGAGTGCACTGAATTGACCTAAACCGAGACGCATCTTCCGAGCCATAACCTTCTCCTTCATAGGTTCAAAATTGCTTGTTGCTATCCAGTAAAATGGTGACAGGACCGTCGTTAATGAGTTGCACATCCATCATCGCCTGAAAGGTGCCACCCTGCGTTGGGATATTCTGCTCTTTTAGGAGGGTGATGAATTGTTCATAAAGCGTGTTCGCGACTTCCGGACGGGCGGCGTTAATAAAGCTCGGTCGTCGTCCTTTACGGCAATCACCGTAGAGCGTGAATTGCGAGACGACGAGGGCAGCCCCACCTATTTCGAGAAGTGAACGATTCATTTTACCGTCTTCATCCTCGAAGATACGCAGATTAGCGACTTTATTGGCAATGTATTCCAGTTCCGTTGCGGTATCGTCATGGGCAACGCCGAGGAAGACAAGCACGCCTGCCCCAATTTCGGAAACGCGTTCACCGTCTACGGTAACACTTGCAGATTTAACGCGCTGAACAACTGCTCGCATATTTTTAATTTTCCTTGCGGATAAGTAACGGGGTTTAAGGTCTTGACGTTTGCTGTGTTCAAGCTGAAGAAACCTCCAGCAAAACACCTCCACTACGTTACGGACTACTGATCGCTAAAACAGCAGATTCCCCTCATCAATCGCTTGTGCTTTCTCGCCGCCGAAAGTCAAATTAAACTGGAATCCGGGTTGACTGTTAAATCCGAGTTGGAATGCCAGTGTATTCGAGACTTCATAACGGAAAGCCAGACCAATGAAGTTCGTTACGTTTACACCTGCATACGGGAGTTCACGCGAGAAGTCCGCCAGCAACCACATGTTATCCGCGATAGCAACTTCACCGCCGACCTGCCAATTGAGGGCAAAAAAGTCTGTCGTTTTCAGTAACTTTGATGTTAGAAAAACGCCAATACCGGCGTGGAGTTTAAAGAGGCTCCCGAATCTTTGGGTACCGACCATGTAGGTATTGATTCCGAAAAACGGAAACCCATCGGTCGGGCTATAATCGAGGAATTCGTTATCCGTATTGAGCCGATCATCGGCGGTGTAACCGAACTGCGCGTCGCCACCGATAGAGATGCTCGGAAAGCCATCATTCCGATCGGGTTTAATGTTATACTTAAGTCCGATGACACCGTCAAATAGCGGCTGGTCATAGACGCGGCGATCGGTGGTTGGATCAACGTCGGTCTCTTCAGCGACATTATAGAAATCGTGAACGGTTTTTCGGACACCACCCGTTGAAAACGTACCGCCCAGCACCAAATCAAGTTCGTCGCTTAAGCCGTAGTTGAATCTGACCGGTATGAGGAAGGTCTCTATTTGCAGCGATACGCGATGCAGTTCCTCAAATCCGCCAATATTTACTTTTTGGCGTTGATCCGGTAGCAGATCAACTTTTGAGTATTGAAGGAGCCCAAACGAGGTGCTGGAACCGCCTTTGCCGACCGGTTCCGCGGTCTGGATGGTGCTAAGATGTGGAACGGCTGGTAACTGTGCTGAGAGCGGCGATGCCATGCCCACAAGCAGCAGACCACAGAGCAGATATATGAAGGCTTGTGTATTACGTTCTCTCTCTTTTTCGGCGCAGCTGACCCACCGAAAATTCGCACCAGAAAAATTAGAGTGCATTATGTTTATCCTTTGGCGTTATGTTGTTATTTCAGTCTTTTATTGAAGTTTTACAACTATTGCGATTGCGCTAATTGCTTTGTGCTTTCGTCTCGCTGCCCATCGGGGCCAGGTGTATTGTCAAATGCCGTTATCCAGTACCGCCTGAATTTCAGGTCCTGTCCAACAAGGATCGGGTCTTCACCCGGGATCGTCCACGTGCGATCTTTTTTCCCCGGTGCAGGACGCGGAAGATAATTTCCGGAGGCATCTTCGGTATAGAGTTGGTAACCGGCAAGGTCGGATTCGAGATTCGGTGTCCACGAAATGACTGCATCATATTTCGTGTTAAATAGGGAGCGGGGTAAGTAACGGACACGAACGTTCTGCGGTGGTGCTGGTGGGACATTGGGTGTCACCGCGTTGATAGTGGCGTATGCTTCCGCGCCGAATATATCTACAGCAGCGATGCGATAGACTTTCCGAGTGCCGTCCACTTCAAAATCGTGGTCGAAATAGAAGAGCTGATCTCGTTTCGGTTCAGCAATCACTTTAAACTGTAACGATCTCCCGTCTTCACTATCAAGCGCGGCATAGATGCGGAAAACAGAAAAATCATCAGAGGGTTCATAGCCTTCCCAAAAGAGCTTAATGGTGAGGTCGGTCGGATCACCGACGGTTACAACAGGGACCGGTGGCGGGACACTCGGTGTGGCTAACGCTGTTTTCCAAATACGACGCGGTTCATCACTCTCAAGTGGCGGATGCGTCGGATCCGGCGTTTCCACGCCGTTGACATCAACATAGGTAATGCGATATTCATAGGCAAGCAGCTGCCCAGAGGTATCAAGCCGGTCATTTTCGAGATTTTGGGTATCAATAAATTCGTTTGCGGGCGCGTCAACGGAGCCGACTAACGCAAACGTCGTATCTGTTCCACCTGTAGAGCGTCTATAAATCCGATAAGCCTTGATACCCTCCTGTCCAATATCGTTCCATGTGACCCGCACCTGTTGATCACCCGCATAAAGCACGAGCCCATCCGGGGCACCGGAAGTGCGTAGATTTTCGGGGTCAAGCGGATTCGCAAAATCCTCGCTATTTGTGCAGGCATATAGCAAAACTAAAACAGAGCATATAAGAAAACTTAGTATACCGACCTTATGGTCGGGTAGGGTGTGGAATAGACGCATAATTTTGCTCCTTAAAGATAACACAATGACAACCGAGTGTGCTACAAACCAACCGAAAACGCTATTTTGACGTAGGAAAAATCGGACGGGACTTAATCTTTAAAAATAGTGTAGAAGCCTCAGACTTGCCCGTTGGTTTTGGAAATCGTAGTGCGGCAGTAATTGGAACGCGGAACGCCGAGATGACAGACTTGTGTTTCCAAATCCGTAATTTGTAAAATCAATTCTCTGAGCGCGTAGATTTGTTCTTAGGGTTTGCGAGCGGTACCCAGAAAAGGCATCCTCTTCCGCAAGTTCAGACGACTCCGAAGGTGTGTCAAGTTGGTTATAGATTGAGAAAAGTACGGCGAGTCCTACACACCCGAGACCGACACCCGACATGATCTTACCGGCATTCCGCCTGACGAGGAAAGCGTCTTTGTGTGTTTGGATATCCGCTTGGATTGCGGCGTTAAGATAGGCATCGTAACGCTCTTGGGCGGAGGATTTGAGAAACGTGGCACCGAGTTGGAGACTCATACCAGACGCAAAGAGTCCAATCGAGAGCACGCGAGACCGGCGCGCCGCATCCGCATGCTGACTCGTTAAAACGAAAATGAGAAGGCAACTGCCTATAAATGCGATGGACTTTTGAATTCGACTATAACACTTCATGTTGCGTATTCCTTTCGCAGTGCAAGAAAGATCTATTTCTATAAAGTTTACTGTATTTTTTCGCGAAAGTCAATGCTTTTTGAAGTCGAGCAGTGCAATAGTTTTTAGGTGTGAAGTAACAGGTACCAGTGAGTGTCGCTCTTATAGTGGATAAAAAAATAAACACATAAGCAATTTTTTCGTCTAAATGCCCTAAATACATTAGGTATGCGATGGGTTGGATTGATTTGACTTGACATTTAGCAAAATCAACAGTAAAATTAAAGAGAGTCTTTTCGCAATAGAACTTGTCTTACTGTAAGTCTCTAAAGTGATGTCTATGCCAGGCTCCAAAGAAATGTGCGTGGAAAATCGGAGGGAACGGAAATGAAAATTGTTAATGATCGCCGAAGCGTCATTACAAAATTCGGAATTGGTTGTGTCGTATGCTTACTTCTCGGTTTCGGGATACTGCTCTATGCGCAAGATAAAACAAAATTGGAGTTCATTGGCACAAAGCCGGTGATGGACGCTGTTAAAATAAAACAAAAAAAAGAAACAAATACCGCTAAGATGCAGGCAATGGCTAAAGCAGAGGCGCAATCCGAACCGCAACGTAATAGAGCTCGGGGTCGGCAAAACCGAGGTGGTGGCGTTGACTTCGGAGAGAATGCCGCGTTTTACAGAACCATCGTTGACCACAATCTTTTCCGCCCCTTGGGGTGGACACCGCCAAACAACGAACCCGCATATAGTCTGATTGGCACGGCTGTCAACCCAAATGGCGCGATTTCACAAGCAACGCTGTTGGAGAAAAGATCGAATCGTTACCACTTTGTGACAGTCGGCACAAAGCTCGGTGATATGACAGTGAAGGACATCCAAGCCAGACATGTGATCTTAGACAAAGCCGGAGAAGCTGGAGAAACAGTAACACTCAAAACCGGGGAACTACAACTCCTCACGGTTAAGCGCGAACGCGGCGGTGACAGAGGTGGCGAACGTGGTGAAAGCGGCTCCGAAAGAGCAGGCAATAACAACGCCGGACGCAACCGAACCAATCAAGCTGCCGCTGCAAAGCGCAGGCAAATGGCGCAGAAAAATTGGTCAACTGCTCAACGAGAGCAGTGGAACCGGGAGGTAATGGAGAAGATGCGGAACGCTTCATCAAACGAGGAGCGGGAAAAACTTATGCGGTATTACAAAAAAGAGGGTGGGGGTGACAGCGGTGGAGATCGCGATAAATAACGTTGCGATTCCTTCAAGATACAGACCTGATTTCTTTCAAGGCGTGGCTGGTCATCGCGCCTTTTTTGTTATTATAAATTCAGATAGTCCGATACTTTGAATCCATTTGACTTGATCTTGAGCAAAATCTACGGTAAAATTAAAAAGAACCTTTTCGCAATAGAACCTGTCTTAAGTCTTGAAAGTGATGTCCATACTAAGTTCAAAAAAAATATGCGTGGAAAATCGGAGGAAAAATAGATGAAGATTGCCAATAATTGGGGCAATATCATTACGAAACTCGGAATCGGCTGTGTTGTATGCCTGCTGCTCGGGGCTGCAATACTGCTCTATGCGCAAGATGAGAAAAAATCGGAGTTTATCGGCACAAAATCTCAGATGGATGCCGCTAAGATGAAAGAAATAGCTGCTGTCAACAGGCAGGCAATGGCTGAAGCACCAGAACAGCCACAACGCCAACGCAATAGGGCTTGGGGGCGCCAAAACCGCGGTGGTGGTGTTGATTTTGGGGAGAATGCCGTATTTTACAAAACAATTATTGACCACAATCTCTTCCGTCCGCTGGGATGGACACCACCAAATAATGAACCTTCCTATAGTTTGGTTGGTGCTAAAGTTGTTGACCCAAACAACGGAATATCACAAGCGACGCTGCTGGAGAACAGATCGAATCGTTACCACTTTGTTACAATAGGCACAAAAGTTGGTGATATGACGGTAAAAGATATCCAAACGGAAGAAGTGACCTTGGACAAAGCAGGAGAGACAATAACACTCAAACAAAACTGGCCATTACAACTCCTCACGGTTAATCGCGAACGCGGCGGTAACAGAGGTGGCGAAAGTGGGTCCGAAAGAGCAGGCAATGACAACGCCGGACGAAACCGAGCCAATCAGACTGCTGAAAGGCGCGAACAGTCGGAGCAGCGAGAGCGAGCGAATGCTGAACAAAACAGGCGGCGGGAGATGATGGAGCGGATGCGGAACGCTTCACCTGAGGAGCGGCGAAGGATGATAGAGAGATTTCGGGGAGGGGGAGATCGTGGCGGTAGAAGAGGGCGCGGCCGCGATCGGTAGTAGAAAGGTCATCCTGAGACCCATACGCAATTTCTTTCAAGGCGCGGTTTCTAACCGCGCCTTTTTATTTTTATAATTACGCTGCCGCTTCAATATTTTCCGGCATGTTCTCCAGTCGAGACAGCCAATAGCCAACATCAAAAGACTCGTCACCGATCAGGAAACGCCACTGCTTGATCCGGTTGACGATCTCAAGCCGGACATCGTTCCCATACCATCTGTGATTTCTGCCTAAGATACCGTGGATCGGTGCTGTGTCAATATCATCCGTGTTCCAGAGTTGGCATTGACGTACCGTCGGATTGAGGCGAAGTTTGAACATATAGCGCGTCTGATCTGTTAAATTCGGTTGCGCACAATGCCACATGCCGTGATGCACCACAAAAAGCGTTCCTGCCTCACACGCGATCGGCAGCTGCCCGAGGAAGTTTTGATAACGCGCGATATCCGTCTCACAGACACGGCGATAGTGGCTCCCCGGTAGAATCATCGTCCCACCCATTTCACGCGGTGTGTCGTGCGAGAAATAGAAGAATTGGATGTCAAAATGCATCCGCAGGTCGATGATCGCATCGGCATGCCAAATCTGACCGACCTCGTTTTGCGGACGGACAATGTGAACGGCGTGGTGATCGTAAAGCGGAGCCTCACCGACGAGACTATGAACAATGCCCTGCACCTCTGGCATCCCAAAAACTCTGCCGACAGCGGACCCATCGCCCCAGACATCGTTTAAAACCGTGCCACCGCCCCCGCGGGTGCTCACACCGGTTTCCATCTCCGCGTGTGCTGCTTTATTCAATTCATCGGGGATGAACTTATCGAAGCGGAGGTAACCGTCCGCAACGAAGTTCGCCATCTGTTCTGTCGTGAGCAAATACTTTTTATCAATCATTGTATCGTCTCCAATTTCTCAAGGATATATTCAAACCTGAGATATGAGGTATGATATTCCATGCCGGGGTAGGCAGGGAATTGTTGTGGAAACTGAATCACTCGCCACCCATCGCGCATCGCTTCCATAACTGAGTTATACGGCGGAGTCTCGCTATCGCCTGTGGTATGACGTTTTTCACCAGTACCATCGTACATTGCCCAAGCGACAACGCTACTATTTAGGTCAGGTGTGTGCAAATGCAGCACCAGAAGTTTCTGTCTTAATTCAGACATGTTAAAGTTCGCCTTCCTTAAGGCACGCTTTGCATGCGCGCCGATGAGATGGACGTGCCTTAGACGCTATCGAGTCTTAAGCCGACTCCAGGTTGTCACCAGTTTCCCGCCGGGTTGCACGTCTAATGTAATACCAAATCTAATTGATGATCCATCTTAAAATGCCACCATTTTTGAATCATGCCCGGTTCGGTTAGGAAACCGAACCTACCGGGCCTGGGTAGAGATGGTTTCAGGTTAATGTAATATAAACTTTTAGAAATGGTATAACTTCCATCCCATCTTCCATTAATTCGTTGAGTTCTTTCTCGCTGAGAGCTCTCTCATAAAGGACGACTTCATCAATAGTGCCTGTCATCCAATAGTTACCGATGTCACACCCACCACTAAACAGAAAATTATCGTGGGTATCCGGTTTCGTCCCCGGTGCGACTTGTGCATCAACGGCTCCATCCAGATAGAGTTTGAAATCGGAACCGTCATAAGTGCCCGCGACGTGATGCCAATCCCCATCCGTCACAGCAGTTTTGGCATCAAAGGATTTCCAGCCAGAGTTTGTTGTGAAAGAATAATGGACAACACCTGTATTAATGTTACCGAAAAGCCCATAGTTTCTACCGGTCGGGCCGCGGTGTTCTTTAGAGGCGATAATTTGCCACGCGCCGGAGATTTTCGGGATATTCACCCATGCAGCGATTGTGAATTCCTCCAAATCAAGTGCGTTATCATCATCGACTGTCACCATATCTTGTCCGCCGAATTCCATCGCACCCCCAAATTTGCCATCAACCCACTTCGGTTTACCCTTCGCGATTTTTCCATCCAGTCCGTTATCGGAGGAATCTTTAACAGTTTCTCCTTTCCCTTCATCTAACAGCCATGCCCCGACAAGACCGTCTGTATCTAACGCCACGCCATGCATCGCCACGAAATGTGTTAACGCGAAAATACTCAGGACTAAAAATGTTCGTACGCTACGCATCAGAATTTCTCCTTACTAAACAACCTTGGTTCTAAAATCCAAGGTTATAGGTTAGACGACGGTTTCAGGAGGTATTGTCGCATCCTTTGGCACAATAACAATGCCATCCCGAATGTAGTAGTCTTTGCCATCGTAATTATCAATGCCATCCCGATTCACCAGTACTGAATTATCACCGATACGCGCGTTTTTGTCAATGATTGCATTCTGAATCAAGCAATTTCGACCAATGCCGACTTTAGGGATGTCTGACTGTTCGCGCGCCGCTCGCGCCGCATCTGATTCGTAGTAGTCTGCGCCCATGAGGACAGACTGGTAAACGCGACTCCCCCCGGAGATAATACTCCGAATACCGACAATTGTTCTATCAAGTTCGGAATCATCAATGATAGAACCTTCGGCGAGAATTGAAGAACGGACACTACTGCTATTGACTTTTGTGCTCGGCAGGTGCCGCCGGTTGGTATAAATCGGTGCCTGCCCATCGTAAAAATTGAACGCCGGCGCGGTATCGGTGAGGGCGATATTCGCGGAATAGAAAGAGCGGATCGTACCAATATCCTCCCAATAGCCATCGAAAAAGTACGCAGAGACCGAGCGCGTCTGAATACTTTTTGGAATAATATCCTTACCGAAGTCGACGTTTGATTCGTCTTGAAGCACTTCTCGCAGGACCTCTCGATTAAAAATATAGATCCCCATTGAGGCGATGTATTCCCTTCCGTGCGATTTAATGCCCCGTGAGGTGAAAACCTCAGATTCAACGCGGAGGCGCTGCAGTTCTTCCTCTGTTTGCGGCTTTTCAACGAAATCAACGATACGTCCGTTCGCATCTGCTTGGAGAATGCCGAGCCCACTGGTGTCTTCTTTTCTCACAGGGAGAACAGACACAGTGATAGCCGCGTTGGATTCAGTGTGGACCTGCAGCATTTTTTCATAATCCATCCGGTAGAGATGGTCACCCGCAAGAATCAGGACATAGTCATCTTTGAACCTCGGATTCAGAATATACGGTTCATTGTGCTTGATGGCATCCGCCGTTCCCTGATACCACTCTTCGCCCATCAACGTCTGTTGCGCTGCGAGAATTTGGACGAACCCGCGGCGGTACGTATCAAAGCGGTACGTCTGGGCAATATGTCGATTCAAGGAGGCAGAGTTGAACTGGGTTAAGACATAGATTTTCTCCAATCCTGAATGGAGGCAATTGCTAATCGGTATGTCCACCAGTCGAAATTTACCGGCGATCGGGACACTCGGTTTCGCTCGATCCCGTGTCAGTGGAAATAGGCGTGTGCCGCGGCCGCCTCCAAGAATAACTGCAATAACGTTCCCATTACTCATAAGCACGCTCCTAATTTAGTCGTCAGAGGAATGGTTGTCAGTTATCAGTTGTCAGTTAAGAAGGGATACTGATTAATCTAACGTTTCTTGTAACTCTCACTGCGAGGCAGACTGAAAGGTTTTTCGCAGAAAAACCGAACTGACGACTGATAACTATTTCTACTATAAACTCCCTTTAGTGGACAGAACACCGGTGATATTTTCATCAAGACGTGTGGCAATATGCAACGCCTTCGCTACTGCCTTAAAGATGGCTTCAATGATATGGTGTTGATTTGTGCCGTACGGGACATTGATGTGCAAGGTTGTACCGCTATGGTTCACAAATCCGTGAAAAAATTCTTCGGCAAGTTCAATATCGAAATCACCGACTTTCCCGTAACTCAGCGGTGTCTCAAAATGGAGATAAGGCCGCCCGCAGACATCTAAATCGACTTTGGCGAGGGATTCATACATCGGAACAGTGAAACTGCCGAATCGTTGCATCCCCATTTTGTCGAGTACTGCTTTTTGGAGGGCTTGTCCCAGGCAGATGCCGACATCCTCCGTCGTATGATGCGCATCTACATGTAAATCACCCTTTGCCTCAATCTCAAGGTCAAAGAACCCGTGTTTGGCAAAGAGTTCTAACATGTGATCCAAGAAACCGACACCGGTGTTAATAGTGGATACCCCTGTTCCGTCGAGGTCAAGATTGAGCCGGATGCGCGTCTCTGCTGTTTCGCGGGCAATTGCTGCTTTTCGTTCCATACCGATTTTTTAATTTTTACTTATTCCTTGCGGTTAAACAACGTGGATTAGGACTTTGCCGTGCTTTTTTAGGAGTCGCCCTCCATTACATTACGGGCTTGTTTTTTGGTGTTACAAAGAATTTTTAATCATTCTTTGAGATACTGTCAAGTAGGTTAAGAACTTTACGCTCATTTCCGTATATCTGCTTTCCACTTCGTTTCCAGCTGCGTACTCTTATTATACGCTTAAAAACGGTTATGCGCAACGCAAAAGCAAACCTCCCGCCCAAAAGACGGGAGGTATACCGTTAAGCCCAAGTTATAAGCCCAAGTTCGTGTGGAGATTGCAGATCCTCATGGTTGGGCAAGGCGCGCACGGTATACCCGTGCAAGCCTGTCTGTTTCAAGGTCAGCGTCCCTTCAAAAAGATAAGTGCCGCCCCCGAGGTCGTCCTTATACACCATTGGGCTCACAATCCCATTGTGAATTTCGCCTGCTTCATCTAATACACCGTGGTAGATTTGAACGGCGAGTTCGTGAGGAAACAGCACGTCGGTTCGGACGACGGCTTGCACTGTTGTGGACTCACCCACCCCAAGCTCGGCATTTTGCGCAGCAGCGGTTTTCGCATCGGTACGCTTTTCCTCAACGCGAAGGTCCCCCCAATGGTCTCGAATGTGAGTTTTCCAGCGCGCTAAGGCAACACTGCGTTTCGCCTCCGACGCATTGAGTTCTTGCCAACGCCGATGTGCCGGAAAATATAACTGTTCCGCGTAGTCTGATACCATCCGTTTCGTATTGAAAACAGGCGCGAGATTCTGCATCGCCGTCTTCATCCGTGCAACCCATTCGTGAGGCACATCATCAACGGGGTTACGCTGGTAAAAGAGCGGCACAATCTCGTTCTCAAGGAGATCGTAAATAGCGTTGGCGTGCGCTTTGTTGGTGGATTTGGAATCCTCTATAACGGGGCCCGTGTCAATCGTCCAGCCACCGCCCAAATGGTTTGCTTCAGCCCACCAACCATCTGCGATGCTGAGATTCAGGATGCCATTGGCAGCTGCTTTCATACCGCTCGTACCGCTCGCTTCATTCGGGCGTAACGGGTTGTTAAGCCACACATCAACACCTTCAACGAGATAACGTCCGACACAAATATCGTAGTTTTCAATGAAGACGATTTTATGATAAAACCGCGGTTCTGCAGCGATCCGAGCGATCCGCTGGATCAGCAATTTTCCCTCATAGTCATGTGGATGCGCTTTCCCCGCAAAAATAAGTTGAACAGGGCGTTCCGGGTGATTGAGAATCTTGTCAAGTCGGTCAACATCGTGGAACAGCAACGTCGCGCGTTTATAGGTCGCAAACCGGCGCGCAAAACCAATCGTCAACGCAGCTGAATTGAGAATTTTCGTTGCCAGGGTGTCACTCTCTTGCGGACGCTTGGAAATGCTACCGCCGAGTGCCTGCTTCTGTTCCTGCCGTTGACGGGCGAACGTAATCAGACGCTCACGCCTTCGCTCGTGGGTTCGCCACAGTTCGGGGTCCGGTATTTGTGAGATTTGTGTCCAGACCGCTTGATTCGTGAGTTCGACAATCCAGCGGGGGCCAAGGTACCTATCAAAAAGGCTCTGCATATCACCAGAGACCCAAGAACGGGTGTGAATGCCGTTCGTAATCGCACTAATAGGCACTTCATGGACAGGCGTACCCGGCCAGAGGTCTTTCCACATCTCGCGGGCAACCTCTCCGTGCAGTTGGCTCACGCCGTTACACATTGCGGAGAGCCGGAGCGCGAGGAGTGCCGGACTAAATTCACTATGGGTATTCGATGGATTGGCTCTACCGAGACCGAGAAAGGTTTCCGTAGAGATACCGAGTTCGCCGTAATAACCGCTGAAGTAGTGGTTGACTAAATCCGGTGGAAACCAGTCGATGCCAGCCGGAACAGGCGTATGCGTCGTGAAGATATTGCCTGCTTTTGTCGCCTCACAGGCTTCTTCAAAACGGACCCCTGTCTGCAACATCATCTGCCGGATGCGCTCAATCGCAAGGAACGCAGCGTGCCCCTCGTTCATGTGGCAGACAGTCGGTTGGATCCCGAGTGCTGTTAAGGCACGGTAGCCGCCAATACCGAGCAAAATCTCCTGTTTGATGCGGAGACGTTCATCACCACCGTAGAGATAGTCAGTGATACTCCGTAATTCCTCGTTCTGATTTTCGGGGATGTTTGTATCCAACAGATATAGAGGGACACGGCCGACCCGGGTACACCAAACTTTGGCGATCGCTGGACCTTCTGGATATTCGACTTCGACTAAAAGTGGGGACCCATCAGCAAGTTTCACAGGCTGAATCGGCATATTGTAAAAGTCATTGGTGGGGTAATCTGCCATCTGCCAGCCATCTGCGGTAAGCGTCTGGCGGAAGTAGCCGTGTTGATAGAGCAGCCCAACTGCGACGAAAGGGAGTCCTAAGTAACTCGTGGATTTTAGATGGTCGCCTGCTAAGACACCTAAACCGCCAGAGTAGAGCGGCATGCACTCCGTCAAGCCGTACTCCATTGAAAAATAGGCAATTTGTAGGTCCTTGAGTGTATCGTCTTTGTAATTTGTCTCAAACCATGAAGGGGTGTTATGGTATTCTCTAAACTTCTTGTGGATGACCTCAAGCCGGGCAAGGAACACGCTGTTTTTTGAAGTCGTCTCCAACCGTTCTTGTGAGATCTGACCGAGCATCGCGACAGGATTATGATAGGTTTTTTCCCATAATTCCGCATCGAGATGATGAAACAGATCCAAAGCTTCACGGTCCCAGGTCCACCATAGGTTTAAAGCAAGTTCACGCAGGGGTTCAAGATTCGCGGGTAAGGTAGGCACCACTGTGAGTTGGCGAAGTGGCTTCATTCTTAATCTGTTCTCCTTCCGAGATCTATGCCGCTGCTGCGTCTGATTGTTGTGTTTTGAGTGTGATATAAGTGCCCTGTTTCCGTTTTTCAAAATCTAATTTGCCTTCGCGGGCAAGCCAACCGATCGCCATGAGAACTGTGCGTTCGGTCTCGCTGAGTTCGCGTGTTAATTTGGTAACGGTGGCTTCGCTATTTTCTTCAAGGTAGTGCCATATAGCACCCGCTACCTTTCCAATATCTTCTAACATTGCTACCTCCAAAAGGATATAAAAATTGAGGGGTTTTTTGAATACATTTTAACCGATGCCTTGTGCAGTTTACGCCAAAAATCTCTTATAGAAAACCAAAAAATGTCGCACAAGGCTCCAGAGTATATTATAGTTACTTTCGGTAGGGTTGTCAAGAGTAATAGACGCTGACACGAATTTGACATCTATTTGAACATTGTGTTATAATTTCGCAACGGATATATGATTACTGAACCGTCTTTACTATCTTTTTATTCTTTTAAGACTTTACTTGCAGGCCTATAATAAAAAACGCTAAACGAGGTAAAAATTTGAGTATTGTTGTTCATGTTACACACGAAGCCATCCAAAAAATGGGGGGCATCGGTGCAGTTTTAGAAGGGTTATTAACAACCCACAACTACAACGCAGCAATTGAACGTACCTTTCTCGTGGGGACCCTCTTTCCGGGTGCCGATTTGGGAAGTTTGGATACTATCCTCTACCGTGCCAGCGACGGGATAACGGACACACCCCACGCAAAGGTGCTCAGCGAGATTGAGCAGACCTATCATGTAGAAATCGTCTACGGACAACGGCAATTTGAAGACAAAAATCAGAAGGTTACAATCCTCACGGATGTCATCTTGGTGAACGTCTCGAGCAGCAACGAAGCACTGACTGGGCAATTCAAATGGCAGCTTTATGAACACTTCCAAATAGAATCAAATCGTTACGAGAGTGAATGGGAGTTTGAGGAGTATGTCCGTCTCGCCGAACCTGCGTATGCAGCACTGCAAGGAATTATCGGTGAAGAGACAACGACCCCAGTGTTTATCATCTCACACGAATTCATGGGAATGCCGCTCGCGCTCAAGACGCTCATTGAACGGAAAAACAAAGGGGGTGTAGATGGGGCGCAGAATATGCGTACGGTCTTCTACGCGCACGAAGTGGCAACGATACGTCCTATTGTTGAAGGGCATCCCGGACACGATGTCCGGTTTTACAACGCCTTAAATCAGGCGAAAGCGCAAGGGCAATCCATCCGTGATGTCTTCGACGATCCGTTCTGGTACTTCAAGCACGCCTTAATTGATAAAGCACACCTCTGTGATACCATCTTCGCCGTTGGTGATCTCGTCGTAGACGAACTCCGATTCTTGGCAAAGCCGTTTGAGGACTTTCCGATTAACCTTGTTTACAACGGCATCCCCGCGTTTGAGGTGAGTCTGCAGGAAAAATTGACATCAAAGGCACTGCTCCAAAAATATGCGAAAACACTGTTAGATTATCGTCCCGATTACGTCTTCACACACGTAACGCGGCTCGTTAAAAGCAAAGGCTTGTGGCGCGATTTACAGGTACTCATGCATCTGGATGCCTTACTCGCTTCTAACGATAAGACCGCTGTACTGTTCATCCTCTCCACAGAAATTGCGACCGGGCGACCCAACGAAAGCATCCACGAGATGGAGGCAGCATACGGCTGGCCCGTGCACCACAAAATCGGTTACCCGGATCTCGTCGGTGCAGAAATCGAATTGAACAACGGGGTCTCTGCTTTCAACCTACAATCTAAGGCGATCAAAGTCGTTTTCGTCAATCAGTTTGGATGGAGCCAAGCCACTTGTGGAAAACGGATGCCGATAGAGATGGAATTTATGGACATCCGCAAGGGAAGTGATGCCGAATTTGGGCAGTCTATTTATGAACCTTTCGGGATCGCCCAAGTGGAGCCGTTGAGTTTCGGCGCAATTTGTGTCGTTAGCAATGTGTGCGGCTGTTGCGGTTTCATTCAACGTGCCACCGACAATCGCGAAGTCCCGAACATCGTCGTTGCCGACTATACGCAGCTACAGATTCCACCGAAATCGTTAGACGATGTACTGCATATCGGCTTAGCAGAACGGAACGCCATTGAAATGGAGAATAGTCGGGACATCGCTGCGAAACTCTTAGGACGTTTGCCGCGTAAACCCCGTGATGTAGAAGATATGCTGCGAGAAGGCTACGACATCGCTTCCCGGATGAGTTGGGAGGTTGTCGTTAGGGATTATTTCTTGCCTGGATTGAAACAGGCGTTGTAATATTTGGACAATTTGTCGATAAAAGGATTTGATTATTATGCGAGAAATCCGTAATTCTAATGATCCAATGCCGTTGGCTCCAGGAGAGAAATTGATGACACCTGAACAGAAGTTTTTCTTCGACTTACGAGGTTGGATTTTATTACCATCGGTATTATCAGCATCGGAAATCGAAGAGATGAAAGCGGAAGTCTATGCAGGCGCAAGACATAGTTATCAAGGCGCACTCCAGAATTTACTGGATCATCCTGCGCTTGTAGGGATTCTCAACGAAATCCTTGCTGATGAACGATTTATCTTTGACGATTGCTACGGCTTTCGATGTGAGAATTCGGTTACGACGGTCAGGCAACCTGGCTGGAGCACTGCTTCTGATAGGGGTACTGCGGTGCCGCATGTCGTACGACCGCCACAACAAGCAAATGCGATGCGGTATCAGGTTGCCGGTGGAAAGATATTCGCAGGACTCACACGCGTGATTTGGGAACTTGAAGAGGTGAAAGCCGGACAGGGGGGTACGACTTTTCTGAGTGGGTCTCATAAGGCGCATTTCGACTATGGTGGACCGGACCCATACCGTCCGAACATTAGTGAATCGCCTTGGGAGAATAAGATAAAGGATATGATGGAGGACTATAGTTGTCCACCTGGGTCGGTGCTTATTTTCACTGAAAGCGTTATACATGCTACCAACAACTGGACGAACCCTGACAATCCGCGTTGTGCTGTGTTTAATTGTTACAACTCGATATGGGCGCAATGGTTTCGGTTGAATCTAAGTCATGAAATCATAGAAAAAATGCCGCCGAAACGACAATCTTTATTCCGCGGCACTTGGGCAATCGGTGGTGGTCCTGGTGGGAATCGCGCGTATTCACAGCAGAATAACACCACATAATTCCAAGATTATTCACGTTATAGATTTCTTACCTAATGCTGTGATCTTCAAATTTAGTAGACACATTTTGATAAGGAGAATATCAATGTCAAACCAAACCGCAACGGATACACCAGTGCCGATGACACCCGAACAGAAGTTTTTCTTCGACTTACGGGGTTGGATTTTGTTACCATCAATATTATCGGACTCAGAAATTGAAGAGATGAAAGCAGAAGTGTATGCGGGTGCCAGACAAAGTTATCAAGGCGCACTTCAGAACCTCCTTGACCATCCCGCAATTGTAGGTGTTCTAAATGAAATTCTGTCCGAGGCCCCTTTTGCACAACACGATGATTGCTACGGGTTTCGATGTGAAGGGTCATTTACGACTGTGAGACCCCCGGGTTGGAATGTGTCGGAACGTGGCGATAACGGGCTGCCGCACGTCGTGCGTCCACCGCAGCAGGCAAACGCGATGCGGTATCAGGTCGCCGGTGAAAAGATTTTTGCGGGGTTGACGCGTGTTGTGTGGGAACTTGAAGAGGTGAAGTCAGGACAGGGTGCTACCTCTTTTCTCAGTGGTTCACACAAAGCACACTTCAACTACGGCGGTCCTGACAAATATCGTCCAAATATCAGCGAATCCCCGTGGGAGGCGAACATGCGTGAGATAATGGATGACTATAGCTGTCCACCGGGTTCTGTTGTCATTTTCACCGAAAGCCTTGTGCATGCCGCTAACGATTGGACGAATCCATCGAACCCGAGATGTGCGGTTTTCAATTGCTATAACTCCATCTGGGCACAGTGGCATCGGTTGAACCTGAGCCATGAAATCATCGAAACGATGCCACCGAAACGCCAATCGCTGTTCCGCGGCACGTGGGCAATCGGCGGCGGTCCCGGCGGAAACCGTGCGTATTCATTGGATAATAATACGACGTGATAAACCACATGCGGGACTTTCAATCCCGCATATTCCGTTTTTCACATTAGAGAACACAAATAATAAGATATATTAACTAATGCGAAAAATATAGATTTATAAACCTAATTTTTCTGTGAAAACTACAGATTATTTCACCATCCACCCATTCTTTTAGTTTTCTCCTCTTTTTTATTATATGTTATCTCATAAATAGTAGGACTTACGCAATCGATTAAAGTGTGTTATACTCTGTAGTTATGACAAGTATCAACCTTTCCAAAAAGAGACAACCGCTGTTCTCGGATTATTGCCAATATCTATTAGCAGGTTTTCAGAACTTCACACAAACGCACTTTGCGAATCATACAGAGAAGTGGAGTCATGATCAACTCAACCGTCTCCTGAATACCGAACGCATTCCTGCTCGTGAACTTTGGCGATCCGTGAGAAATGATATCGACTTCGATGAAGACGGATACATCCTTTTTGATGATACCGTTCTGCCAAAACCTTACGCCAAAGAGATACAGCCTGTTCGCCGACAATGGAGCGGTTCTGAAAAACGCGTTATCCAGGGCATCGGTCTTGTGACGTGCGTCTACGTCAACCCGAAGACGCAGCGTTATTGGATCATTGATTACCGTATCTATGACTATGACCGAGATGGCAAAACGAAACTCCAGCATCTTCAAGATATGTTGCGAAATGCTTATTTCGTCAAGTGCTTGCCTTTTCGGACGGTGTTGATAGATTCTTGGTATGCTTCAATGCGGGTGATGAAATCGATTCAAGCCCTCTCAAAAATCTACTATGCGCCATTGAAACGCAATCGTCTCGTCAATGACTCCGATGGTGTTGAACCCCACAAACGCGTGGATGCTCTGACTTGGACGCAAGCGGAGCTACGACAGGGTAAACTTGTGCATATCAAAAAGTTTCCTAAAGATCAACAGGTGAAGTTGTTTCGGATCGCGTCTGGCACCGGGCGCACGGAATACATTGCAACCAACGATTTATCTCAATCGGATGCCAAAGCGACCAAGCAAGAATGTCGCGTGCGCTGGAAGATTGAGCAACTTCATCGTGAACTGAAGCAAACAACAGGTATCAGTAAGTGCCAAAGTCGCCGCCACCGTGGACAACGTAATCATATTGCCTGCTGTTTGTGGGTTTGGGTAAGTTTGACGCGTGCTGCGCGTGCGACGGGTCAAACGATTTATCGACTCAAAGAAAGTTTATACGATGATTACATACGACGAGAGATCGAAAATCCTTCTATCGTCGTAAACTTTGCGTAAGTCCTAAATAGTTGCCTTTACTTAGAAAAATATTTGTAAAAAACAAGTGTCCCTGACAAAGCCACACTATACCTCGTCGGGATTCACCCTATCAAACCCACCATCAGCATTTTGGTAGAGGAACTTTGATGGGTTAATCCAACAGCAACATAGCGGTTGTGTCGTCGGTTCTGTGAAAAAACGCAACTCATCGAACGCTTACACCAATCCGCTTGTGAAGTAGCAGACACACAGACGCGAGTTTCTGCGATTGGAAGTCTACGAAGTCGTTGGACGCTTGGGACACTGCGAGAGAGTCTGTTGTGGTTAGAATCATATACACTTATCGGTGTGTGGCGGGTGCTTTCTCGGTGTGGTTTACGTATTCGGTCTGGACGTGTGCGGTAGTATAGTTCCGATGCTGAATATGTTGAGATAGTAGAGCGTCTTTGCCAATGATTGAGGTAAACGGCAAGTCCTCTTGACAGTCATGTGTTGGTTGGTGTCCCTTAATGAGGTGGGATATAGACGATGGCGGGAAGCGGATCGCCTTTGGACGGATGCTGCGTCTATTGATGTGTCGGTTGCCGAGTATGATAGTGGATACAATGCGCAATGGTGTGTGGTTGATGTGCTGAATGCGCTGCTGGATCAGGTTTACTATCTTAATAACTACGTTGTGGGACGTGCGAAAGTCATTGATCGGATGCCTTACTCCACCATGTGGCACTGCGAAGCGAGAGGATGACGCTAAGGTTTGTAGATTCCCTTAGACTTTACCCAATTTGAAGGTCAAAACTCATTACATCGATATAGATGCCCCTTCCAAGTAGGCTATTTCGCTGTAAGAGCAAAAAAAAACTTGCAAAACTAAAAATTTTGTGGTATTATGTACCATACACGTTAATGTCGCAGAGAATTCTAACGGCAAGCGATTTCTACTCGATATTAGAAATCGACATACAATGGCTGAGAAACTATGAATCGGTAGGATCATCAAATCTTGTGAATAGATGAAAAT
>VYCT01000367.1 GCA_009843785.1 Candidatus Poribacteria bacterium
CATAAGAAAAATAACGTGAAACGAAAATTAACCAAGCCTGTATCTACTCATTGCGCTACTTTTTACAAGGGGAAAAGATATGTGTGAAACGCCACTTCACTTCAAAACTATTACTGAGATTTCGGAAGATATTGCTTCAAAGCACTTATCGCCTGTGGAAGTGACAACTGCGATGCTGGCGCGCATTGAGCAGCTTGATAGTCGGTTGAACAGTTACGCCACAGTGACAGCAGAGCAGGCGATGGCTGCCGCACAAGCGGCGGAACGTGAGATTAACGCCGGAACGTATCGCGGTCCCCTTCACGGTGTCCCGATTGCAGTGAAAGACCTCTGCTTTACGAAGGGTGTCCGGACGATGGGCGGGGTAGAGGTGCTTGCGGAGCATGTACCTGCGTTTGATAGTACCGTCATCACAAAACTCGCCGCTGCGGGTGCGATCCTGCTTGGTAAGCTCAATCTAACCGAAGGCGCGATGGGGGGCTACAATCCGAATTTTGAGATTCCCCAGAACCCGTGGAACCCCGATCGGTGGACGGGTTCGTCCTCCAGCGGTTCCGGTGTTGCGACGGCGGCGGGGTTGTGTTTCGGTTCGCTGGGTAGCGATACAGGCGGTTCGATTCGCTTTCCGTCAGCGGCGTGTGGCCTTGTCGGGCTGAAGCCGACGTGGGGGAGAGTGAGTCGTTACGGTGTGCTTGCACTTGCGGAATCGATGGATCATGTCGGCCCGATGACGCGAAGTGTCGCGGATGCGGGGATTATGCTGGCGGCGATCGCTGGTGCTGACCCGAACGATCCGACTTCTCTGCCTGCCCCAGTGCCGAATATGCTTGAGCGAATTGGACAGGACCTCCGAGGTGTACGCATCGGGTTCGACGAAAACTATGCGACGCACGATATTGACGTTGAACTCGCTGATGCGGTGCGTGCGGGTGTGGCAATCCTCTCGGGTCAAGGTGCTGAAATTGTTGAAGTTGAATTGCCTGACGTGGATGAATACGTCTCTGCATGGCCTACACTGTGTGCTACTGAGGCGGTGGTGGCGCACGCAGCCTATTATCCTTTCCGGCGAGATGCCTACGGTCCTTGGTTCCAAGGGTGGCTTGATATGGGTGCGAAGGTGTCTGGTGCAGCATACGCGAAGGCGAACAATTTGCGAGCCGCCTGCACAGGGCATCTTAGACGCGTATTTGCGGAGATTGATGTGTTGGTGTGTCCATCGATGTCCGCCCCCCCACACGTTGTCACGCCAGAGGTATTATACGGACCGTATGACCCCCGGGACCGGGAACCGAAGTTCCAGCGGTTCACCGTGCCGTTCAACTACAACGGCGCGCCGACGCTATCTGTGCCGTGTGGCATGAATAGCGAAGGACTCCCGTTGAGCATTCAGTTTGTCGGGAAACATTTGACGGAGCCGTTGTTGTGTCAAGTTGGTCAGGCTTATGAAAGCGCGACACCGTGGCAGGATCTTCATCCCGATGTTTAAGACAGCACTACTTCTGTGGTAGGCGATACCCCTCTTTTGTCGTTTGAATGCTATAGAGGCAATGTTCTGCTGTGATGTAAAGCACCTTGCTCGTTTTGCCGTGTCCGAATGCGACGTTGGTGGGTTTATCGGGGGTCTCGACGTACGCGAGTTCTTCACCGTCAGGTGTGTAAACGCGAACGCCAGGTCGGGTTTCATCGCGCACTGCCACCCAGAGATTCCCCTCTGCATCGACGACCATCCCGTCTGGCCCGTCCTGTGGTGCGTAATCAACGAGGACTTTACGGAAAGTCGCCGTGCCTTCCGACGAGAGATCATAAGCGAGGAGTGCCATCTGTCCCTTATGGGGTTCCATCTCATCGGGGAGGTTACTCCCCATTGCACCGTTATCATGACTGACGACATAGAGGGTCTTTTGATCTGGGGAAACCGCTACACCGTTCGGTTTGCCGCCATCGGTGACAACGAGATGGACAGCCCCGTCAGTATCAATGCGATAGACTCCAAAAATGGGTTGTTCGACGGGTTCGTGTCCGGCGTACCGTGGATCTGTAAAATAGATGCGACCCTGCTCGTCAATTGCAAGATCGTTCGGTGAGTTGAACGGTTTTCCGTTATAGAGAGCGGCGATAATCTCAGTTTTACCGGTTTCCATGTCTGTTCGGGTAATCCTGCGTCCCCCGAAATCTGCTCCTTCTGCAACAACCAATCGACCTTGTGCGTCAAACTCCATCCCGTTGGACATTCCACTCGGCGAACGGAAAACGGTTGTTTCTCCGGTTTCAGGGTTGTATCTCATGATATGTCCGGCTTGCATATCCGTCTGATCTGTGAAGGTGATGTCGCTGAAATAGACTGTGCCGTCTGGTGCGACGGTGGGTCCTTCTGTGAAATGTGCGTCGCTGAAGAGTTCTGTGAGTTCCGCGCCCGGTGCGATAATAGGGTCGCTGTCTGCAGCATTTCCATTCAACGCAGGTGCTAACGCGAGACCTGCAGCAATAGTGCAAGCGAGGGTTTGTGAAACATTTAGATTCGGCATATTTGATCTCCTTTGTCGTTAGTTGATGGATATTTCAAATTTGCGGAGTTTCGGCATTACAGTTGGGCGAGGGGGTTCAAGGTAAAGTTCCAATGCCTCTTTAAGGTTGTTGATCGCATCATCTTCGCTTTTACCTTGACTGGCAACATCTATCTCTAAACATTGCGCGATAAACAACTCTCCTTCTTGCGAGATGCTTGCCGTGAAGGTTTGCGTTTTCATAATTTAACTCCTTTTGGACATCGTGATATAATACATTGTAAAACAATATGTTAGCATAGGTACCAAGACGCTTTCAACTGTTTTAATTCATCGTTGGATATATAATGGCAATAACGGGATCCCCGTTGTTTATAGTAAAATCCATAATTAATAGGACACTCTCAAACAGTCTGAATACCTATAACAGGCATTCAGACTGGAAATCCAAACTAACAGTTTTGCGGCGTACCCCCTTAGATGCGACGTGCATCATGCTACAAAGATGTTCACTTATTTATGGGCTTCACTATAAAGCGGGGAGATCGTGGCTGCTGTCAACCCATCGGATGCGGACCGTGCGTTACCACACCCTGTCGGGCGTGTGCGTAGACGACATCCTGAATCTCAAGAATCTTTACCGCATCAGCCACCGTCGGTTCAAAGGTGTCGCCGTCACGGATTGCGTCAAACGCGCTGCCCATTATCCCCTGTATCCTTGCCCCATGTGAGATGTCCTCGCTGAACTGCACGCCTTCCGTTGTATGTACTTCAATCAAGGGTTCACCGTTGCGACCGTATTGCTCAAATACTGATGCCTTCGTGCCGATGAATCGGAAGAAGTGATCGCCTCCGCGTGTGCCGGACGGATAATTGTACCCGGATTCAATAATGCCGGTGATGCCGCTCTCTGTTCGCAGCACCCCGATCCCGCTATCCTCCACACCGCGGCTATACATAGCATTAGACATGACCGCGCCGACGACTGTAATTGGCGCATCGCCGACGAACTGGAGGAATGTATCAATACCGTGCGCCGACTCCACTGCCCAGCATCCGCCACCGGATATGCTCGGATTGTTGTGCCAATAAGAGGGTGTCGGATCGTAACGGGACGGCGGACCGTTGTTGAGTCTGCTGTTATATAACGTCAGTTCTCCCAAGCTGCCATCGGCGACCATCTCTTTAACAACACTCACGATTCGGCTTGCCCGGTTCGGCAGCACAAGCGCGCTGAAGACCCCGTGTTTTTCAGATGCTTCCGCGGCGGGACGCAGCCTGTTTGCACAATCAGCAAACGGTTTGTCCAAGAGATAAGGGATACGCCGATCGACGCATGCCTGCACATGATCTCCCATTTCAATGTGTTTACCAGCGACGAGGACAGCGTCCGGTTTGCTGGTGTCGAGGCATTCCGCGGCTGTCTCGAATCCGGGACATTGAAAGTCGTCACTCAACTGTTGTCGAGGTTTAGATTCGCTGTCCATAACCCCGATAATTTCGTGCCCGAGTCCTTTTGCGGTGTGTGCCATACTCCGTCCATGGTGGCTATAGGAAAGTACTGCTAATTTCATGTTTTATCTCCTTAGAATAGTTATCGGTTGTCAGTTGTCAGTTGTCGGTTAAGAGGGTTCTTATGGCAGTTGAGTTTACTGTGCAAGCAACAGTAAACCTCTTTAACTGAAAACTGAAAGGTTTTTCGCAGAAAAACCGAACTTATAACTGACAACTATCTATAAAATGAATACATCTGCAAGCCTGTGAAGAGCCGAATGAGTACCCATATACCGCCTATCATGAATTCACCGAGGATGAGTCCGAGAAAGAGCGGGTATGCTTTGCGATACAGCCGAATCCCACCAACTTTCAGCAATATGGTTTTGATGCCCCAACTCAGAAATATTGAGAACCAGAGTCTGCCGATTGTCGATTTTTCGCCTGCGACGAGATAACCCGCGGGATGGAAGGGCCAGAACGGGAACACTGTCCGGAGCCACCAGAGAAAGCCCGTGAAGAGTGCGCCGATACCGATGAAAGTCACGGCGGCAGCGTCGGTTTCCGTAGGGTGTGAGATCCAATTTTGCAGGAGGTTGTACCCACCTGTGCCGAGATCACTAACGACCCCGATATTGTATCCGACGAGGAGGTATGCCCAAAACGATGCGAGAATCCCTACCACTGCCGCGAACATCATCGCTACAATGAGTCTACCGGAACGCATGCCTGATTCCTCGGCGAGTTTGAAGCCTTCGAGTGTATGCGGCATCGGGTTTGCGCGGGAACCGCGATTGAAGGTGAGGTAGAGACGCATCATCGTTAAACTACCGTGCGAAAGGATTCGGGTACCGAAGATGTCGGTAAGGATGCCGTGCGGCGTTGCGTAAGTACGGATTGTCGGTGGACCGACTTCGGCGCGGATACGGGTGAGACTCATGGATAAGAGGTAGTAAATAAGGAAATAGAGACCGATTGTCCAGAGTGCCATGCCGCCTTGATGTGAAAAGACGCATAGAAATATCAGCCCACCCACTAATCCGAATGCTGCCCAGCGGTAACGCATCGGTTCTCTGCTGTCGTCGATTTCACCGGGTGAGTGGTACCCCCGAAAGATGTGCTTCGCAACGCGGAGAAAGAAGCGTCGTCCACCCCAGAGCGCGAAGCAGGATAGGACGAGGTAGCCCCCCATTATCTGTTGCCAGTCGTAAGGGAACCCCGGCATAATATCGAGTCCAAGCGCGCTCCCCAATATCCGTTCTGCTTTCCAAAACCAATAGAAAAACCAGACTGAAAATGACATCTCTAACGGCATGAGGTAGGCGAGTCCGACAGCGAATGAGCGGATATAGATAGGTGTCCAACCGATAGAGTTCCACGGTTTTTGGGTGAAGTATTGACCGATCTCGGCGTGGCGTACCGGGATTTCGGGGAGTTCCGGGAAAAGGACATGTATACCGTTGATGAGATTGATACCGCCTGCAATCGCGAAGCCGAGCCACATCATCTTTGATTTGAAAAGCCGTCCGTCAAGCCTTGTCATCTCCAGCGGCAACTGCACAATCGGATAGGATAGCCGTTCACTCTCAATCCACTGTCTTCGGAGGAAAACGTCAATGCAGATCATTACCCAGATAAGGACCGTCAGAAACACCGTCCACCAGAGGATAGGCCGGAGCCAGCCGAGCAGATGTACCTTCCGATAAACAGTGCTTTCGCCATCGTAAAACAATTTTAGGCTGGCTTCGTTGTTAGAGGTCAGCCACGCGGGTAGATGTCGCCAGAAGAGTTGTTTCCATTCGTTTTCGGGGGTTGCGAACCAGTATCCATCGGAGATTGTGGGGATGACGGTTTGCATCATATCGTGCCCAGCAATTGCGGAGGAGAGCGAGAGCATCACGAAGATCGTCAACAGTTCGCCCTGTCTGAAGGCGAACTTTGGCAGGAACCGCTTTAGCAACAAGTTGAACGGGATGAGTACCATCAACGTGATAACCACATTGTAGATGAGCGACATCGTGGTCGGGAGGGTGCTCCAGAATTTGAGGTGGTTTGCCATGATGAAGTAGGTATTCACCGGAATGAGTAGCAAACCGAGTGCGATGGCACGAAATGTTACGCCGGGATGGGGGGTTTGGTTTTTCAATGTCGCGTCTGGCATAAAAAGATTGAGGCTTAGAATTTACTGTAGTTTGGACAGTTTCTGTCGAGTTCATAACCTGTTTTCAAAGCATCTCTGATTTTTCTGAGAGTTCCTTACACAAACTAAACTCAGAGAAAAATAAACTTGATTGCACCAATGGCCAGTCCCGTAGGGACGGTATGTCTATAGAAACGCTACATCTACCACGTCCTAAGCCCCGTAGGGGCGATATGTCTATTGTCTTAAAATTGTCCAAACTTTAGTAGAATTTATTGTGATATGTTTTATTCAGAACTGAATGGACAATGAATCGTCCTACTATGAACTTGATTTCCTGAAAATTATGATTTTAGGGTTTCCTACAATTTTGTCTCCAATGAAATTCTGCTAATTTGACTTTATTTTGTGCTTAGCGAAATTCGCTGTGAATCTTTGGAAATTTCGAGGACTGTAACTTCAAGTTCATCATCCTCATTGAGGATATCTAATGGCAATACATTGTTTAAAACCAACGGCATCTCTGAGACATGAACTAACCCTACGATTCCTTCCTCAAGTTGAACAAATGCCCCGAAGTCAACAATATTAACAACAAGACCCTTAACTTTAGAACCGATTGGGTACTTATCTTCAACATTCTCCCACGGATTGCTCGTCGTCTGTTTCAAACTCAATGAGATTTTCTCGTCTTCTCGATCGATTTTGGTGACTTTAACTTCAATTTCTTCGCCAATTGAGACTATTTTGGATGGGTGACTTACATGTTTCCAAGACATTTCAGATTTATGGAGTAAGCCATCAATGCCGTCAAGATCAACAAATGCTCCGAAAGATGTGATGTTTTTTACCATACCTGTTACATGTTGCCCCACCTCAAGCGTATTGAGAAGTTTTATTCTATGTTCCTCAAGCCATGCCTGTCGCGAAAAGACAATGTTATGTCGTTGTCTGTTCAGGTCAATAATCTTCATATCAAGCGTCTGTCCCACATATTGCTCAAGGTTATAGGGCGGACGCAATCCAACTTGTGAAGCCGGTAAAAAACCTGGCAGGGATCCAACTTTTACCCGTAGTCCTCCTTTAACCCGTTTAATGATATATCCTTTCACAGAGGTACCAGTTTCATGAGCTGTTTCTAGTTCATTCCAAATGGATGTCCGATTGCCTATTTTTGGAGATGGTTTAACTGAAGTGCTTTTCCCGGTTTTCGAGGCATGAGAAGGTTTATCACCAGAAGGTTGTACAGGTTTTATTTTCGAGATGGGCGTTTTCGTTGATTGTTCTATGACCTTCCACATATAATCCCAAAAATTGCGGAATACGACATCAGTGCACATATATGTTGTAGCCTGTCCCGCGCAATAGTCCCCTGAAATTTGTTCCCCGATATATTGGACTGGGTCTATAGTAGCAGCCTCATTTATCTTTTTTAGCGATTCTTCGTCTAATTCTGCGAGATACTTTGCCATTTTTCCTTTGATAGTTGGTTTATCTAAGTCATACTTGGTTCCAAACTGAAAGTTGAGTCCAAACTTGAAGTGGATTAGACGGTTCAGATATATTTCAACAACCTGATCTAATCGATCCGCGGACCGAATATTCTCTCCTTTAGAGATAAGTACTTGTGCTTTACGAATGACTTGATCGTACAATAGATAACCACGTCGTTCTTCTCTTGCTACCCATCCCGCTTTCACTTCATTTGAATATATAGCGGGTTGTATCTCTTCATGGTAGGTTGGGTTGAAAATTTCACCGAGGGTTTCAATTGGTCTGAGTCCGTTGTTTTTGAGCAAATCTAACAACTGTGTTTGAGCAAGTTGAACACTTTCGGTGAATCCTACAAAATCATCGGATACATTATTCGACTCACCTGTTCCTGACAAATTCTCAGTTTGGATATCAAACGTATCCAACACTGGCATTAGTCCTTCTATCAACTCTTCAAGAAATTCGTGGTTGGAAGCTTTTAATTTTTCCGTAAAAGCCGCTTCTATTTTATTCACTTCCTTTTCAATTTCGTTTGCTTTGTGGTGCAAACGATTAAGATCGGGTTGATATTTCTCGCGTGCTATTTTAGAGGCTTTCTTTGTTTCTTTTTTGCGTCTGGATACTAGCGTCGCTAATGCTGCTTTAGAGGATTCTTCCAACTCTATCTTGAGTTTGGGTTCGCGTACTGCCAACTCTTCTCTGAAAACCTCTTCCAGATTTTCCTTTGTAATAGGAATGTTTCGGAATTCTGGAATAAATTGGCAATCTCCACTTTGAAGAATGATTAACTCTTGTTTGGCACGGGTTACGGCAACGTAGAAAAGCCGCCTTTCGTTCGTCGGATCGTTTCTTCTATCGGGGAAACTGTTATACATTGTATTGACCAGAAGAATAACCTTATCCCATTCTCTCCCCTTTGCTGTGTGAATATTGAGTACTTCTATTTCTTGTGTGCCTCGATGGAGGAACATTTTTCTTCTATTTTTTTTGTCTGATTCGTCTGATTGTTTCCATAGATCATCGTCCAGCTGCTCCCAGCTAATTTCAAAGCCCTGCTCGTCAAGTTGTGAAGACTTAAGGATTCTCTGAATTTTATTAATTTCACCACGCCAATTACGGGCCAAAATTCCTATCTTCTGGAAATCAGTTTTTAATAGGTTAAACAACTCGTTTAATAGTGCTTCTTTTATTGTTTCTTTCGGGATTCCCAAAATGTCCACTTGACTCTGTGCGGAATTATTAGCACGAAGATTTTTGCAGATGCGGTCCGAATTATGCTCAATCAGAGTCTTAGCATGCCTAACAATAGTTGAAGTTGAGCGATAATTGCGCGTAATCTCATAATGTGATACATTTTTCCGCTTTCCGAATTTCTCTTGCATGATAGAAGAATCACCGCCTCGAAATCCGTAAATTGCCTGATCGTCATCGCCAACAGCAAAAAGGTTCTCTGAAAATAGGTCTATCAGACGAAAATCAATAGGCGAAATATCTTGAAATTCGTCAACAAATACATAACAATGTTTTTCACGATATTCGCGGAGGAGGTCTTGGTTTTTCTCAAGCATATTTGCCGAAAGAATGAGCATGTCAAGAAAATCAATAGCTCTTGCTTCTGTTTTATGATCTTCATACCTTTTGGCAAATGCTCGGAGGACTGGATCGCTAATTTTTTCAGGCTCAAATCGTTCAGTGTAAACCTTGCTTTTTTCTTTTATTATATCTTCGTTCATTCCGTCAAATATTCGCATCTCATGTTCAAATTTCTGGGTATGCTCAATGACTTCGTTATAGGAAGCATTAAAATACTTACAGAAGACTTCAATCCGGCGGCGAGTACTATCCCGCGCGTACAACGGATCTTCCTCGTTAAACACTGCCCAGTTTTTGTGTTTCTCAATTTCTAGTTCTATACGTTTGGATGCCTCATCCCAAGTTTCTTCCTCGCCTATAATCTCAAAGCCTTCAGTTTTACTAATACTGTCCAAATCAGTTGTTTGCCCGAAATAGCATGTAACTGCGTTAGGAGACTCAATTTTATAAACAGTTATAGGAATACTGGAATTTTCTTTTTCAATCTGTTCAGCCTCCTTGCTTAAATTAATCGCAGCACGGTTTCTATAGGAATTGATCCGATATGCTTCTTCACGATCAGCTTCTATTCCTGCTAGCCATTCATACCTAAAATCAAATGCTTTTTCACCTTTCAGTTGGATTGCCTCACGAAGGCGGCGATTTGATGAATGATTGAAGTGCTCCTTCTTTCGCCGGTTTGGGTTAATCGTTTGTCCTATATAACATTGATGTGTTGTCTTGTCTTCAATTTTATAGATAGCAACAGGTTTATCTTCATTTTCTTCTTGGAGTCGTGATTTGTCCTTATTGATAATTTGTCCAATTTTTTTATCGTCCCATATATTATTGGGTTCATGAGCAAAACCCGCTTGCTTATAATGAGCTTTAATAAGGTCTTTTCCAAATGTATGAAGGGTACAGATTTTATGTTTCCCTTGACTCAAAAGTGGTTCATTTGAAAGCCTCTCTGTCATTTCATCAGCCGCGGCGTTAGTGAAAGCAATCGCAAGGATATGTTCCGGATCCACGTTGTGCTCACGAATTAGATGTAAAATTCGTTCTATGATAACTGTGGTCTTCCCACTACCGGGCCCTGCTACGACGAGCGCGGGTCCCTGAAAGTGTTCAACGGCTTTTTGTTGGTTTTCGTCTAATTGTTGGTTTTCGTCTAATTTCAGTGTCATAAAATCAATCTTGCTTAGAACTCTAAATAGGTCGGAACTTTAATGTTATGATTACTATAGCTTGGACAATTTTAAGATGATACACATGTCGCCCCTACGGGGCTTAGGACTTGGTAGATATGCCATCTCTATAGACATTTCGTCCCTACGGGACTGGCCATTGGTGCAGTCGAGTTTGTTTTTTTGCGAGTTGCGTTTGCCTAAGAAACTTTCAGAAAAACCAGAGATGCTTTGAAAACCAAATCCAAATCTGAACGAAATTGCCCAAACTTTAGTATGATTATACCAAATCTGAAAAATAAACTTACATTTAGGAGATTTGGAAACTCTATGAAATCCAACTGGTTTTTCGTTAATGAGAAGCGATTATTCAGAAATAGGACTACTTGAAAATAGCAACAGCAATGGAGATAATCACTGCCCCGGTGGCACATACAATCGTTATCCAGTTTCGCATTCCCTCAATAGTGCTTTCTTTACCTCTGAGTTCCGATATACTGTTCTCAACAGTGCGGAGTCGGACATCCATCTGATCTAAACGCTGATTGACTTCTGCTCTGACCTGATCAAAGCCGTCTTTTGTCAACTGGTAGAGTTCTTCATTTGCCATTTCTGTTTCCTCTGATTTTTTGCTACTTATGACAGTCCAAACTTGCTTTTAATAACGCAAGTTGCTACCTGTTTATACACCATAGGTGTCAATTTAGTGATTTTTCGTAGTGCTTTGTAGCAGTGTCTACACATACCGCCCCTACGAGGCTTAGGTTTTTGGCTATATGCTGCTATAAACATGCCGTCTCCTACGGGACTCAAGAGGTTTTGAAGTCATCAAGATTTCCGCGTAGGATCCGGTTCGGTTAGGAAACCGAACCTACCGGTCTGGGGACTACAACGGTTATTTTTTTTAAATTGACACTTATGGTTGCCACCTGTTTATACACATAGCACTCCGCTGGAGTGCAAGAGGTCAAATACTCCGTTCTCTATAGACATATCACCCCTCTGGAGTGGGGAAAGTGGATCGGAAACCTTATTGAATCCTCCAAAATCTGTGAGTAGCAACTTGGGTTTTTAATAGGACAGGCGCAAATTGAGCAGATATCGGACATGTAGAAGCAAAATCGGTAATTTTCGCCCTTTAAACCCCCTAAATCCCCCTTATCAGGGGACTTTAAGAGGGAATGGTAAGTCCTATTTAATAATGATCATACCACAATTCCTATTTTGAGTCACCTTCCTTTTTTAATTGTCTTCTCGCGCGCCAGTAGGCGAACTGACGGAGATAGTAGCTGAGGTTTTTGTGGATTTTCTCGAACTCTGGCACAAATGGACATCTCCCGCCAAGGACGATGAGTTCCGCCTTGGCACGCGTCATCGCGACATAGAAGACACGCCGTTCCTCTGTGAGTTCACTATCAGGACGCGGAAAACGGCGTTCCAGTGTGTTGTGGATGAGGATAACCTTTTCCCATTCCCGCCCCTTTGCTTTGTGAATTGTTGTGATTTCAGGGGCTGCTGGCGGGTTGGTAAGTATGGCTTGAATCTGATCGGTTTCGTAGTTGGTACGTGCTAAAACGGCGGTTTCTTGTGATGATGCCAACTCGCGTCGTAAAGCAGCTGCGACGGTCTCACGGGTTGTCTCTACGGTTTTTATGTGCAGTTGTATCGGATTGTGGGCGCGGAGGTCTTTTCGGATTCGGGGTGCGTTGCGTTCAATCAACGCCCTGGCGTGTTCAACGATGGTTGACGTTGAGCGATAGTTGCGCGTGATCTCATATTTTGTTACGTCTTTCCTATCGGTGAATGCCAGCATAATCTCGGAGTTGCCACCTCGGAATCCGTAGATCGCCTGATCGTCGTCGCCGACAGCGAAAAGATTTTCGGATAAAAGTTCAATCAGTCGGAAATCGGCGGGTGCAATATCTTGGAACTCGTCAACAAGGACGTAAGGGTATTTGTCGCAATAGGTTTCGCGGAGATCAGGAGAGGTCTCAAGGAGGTTCGCGGCGTGGATAATCATGTCCTCGAAATCGACAGCGTTTGCTTCGGTTTTGAGGGTTTCGTATTTTATCGCAAATGCTCGCGCCACAGGGTCGTCAAGTGTGGTTGGATCGAACAGTCCAGTGATGACTTGACGTTTCGCACGCATGACTGTCTCTTTTATGCCGTCGAAACGGTCGCGGAGATTCTCGAAATCGGGGTGTGTATCGAAATTTTCTTCATAAGGGATACCGAAATGCTGGCAGAACATCTCAAGGATGAGTTGGTTGCTATACTGCCTCCGGAGTGGGTCAGCACGATTGAATACGCTTGCCCGTTCTCTGTAGTATTCAATCCAATGTGCTTCGCGACGGTTCGCCTCCCGTCCTTTGACCCATTCTATCACTTTGAAGCTGAATTGTGTCGCGCCTTCGTGCCGGATGGCTTGCCGGAGTCTGTCGTTTGATGAATGGTTGAAGTGTTCTGCTTTCCGCCGATCTGGGTTCGTCGTCTGACCGATGTAACATTTGCCGGTCTCTTTGTGCTCGATTTTATAGATGGCAACTTCGGTTGTCGCGGCTTCGCGTTCAATCTGTTGCTGTTCTTCCGCGATGATTTGATCCATCTGTCCTGTCCAGATTTCAGGGATATGGTTGAATCCGGCGCGTTTATAGTTTTCGGTGATAATGTCTTTGCCGAAGGCGTGGAGTGTGCGGATGATAGGTTTTTGGGGTGTTTCGGTTTCGGATGCCGTGAGTGCCTGCAAGATTCGGGTCTCCATCTCTTCAACGGCTTTTCTGTTAAAGGCGATGGCGAGGATCTGTGGCGGTGGGATATTGTGCGTCTGGATGAGGTTCAGGATCCGTGCTGTTACGACTGTCGTTTTACCGCTGCCGGGTCCTGCGATGACGATTGCGGGGCCTGTGACGTGGTTTACGGCTTTCTCTTGGTTTCTGTCAAGGTTCATGTTTTCTCACGATACCACATGCGTTTGTCTTAATCGTTACAATATTTGCAAGAGTACTCCAATTATATCCAAAACTTCATCCACTGTTTCATCAGGGAGCGCACACAAAAACTCAGCATTTCTCTGTCGCCAATCCATACTCTTGATTTGGTCGGCAAGAATAACACCCTTTACAGCCACCCCTTCAGGGACAACGACCTCAAAAGGGTTATCTCCTCCTTTCGTGGTAATTGGACAGAAGACCGCTAAATTCCGGGAACCTCTATTATATTCCCAAGGAGATAGCACAATAGCTGGACGACGACCTGCTTGCTCATGACCGGTTTGCGGGTTGAAATTAATCCAAACAACATCGCCAGGTACCGGAATGTACTCTGTGGATTCTACCATACTTCATTGCCTATTGGTGGCCCAGTATCTATCTCATTGTGCCCACCATCGTCAGGCATCTGGGTTAAAAGTTCCTTTAGCGTAAACTTGGGCTTCCGGCGGCGGGGAGGTGGGGGCGTGCGATGTGGCTTGAATTTCCCAGATTTGACAACCTCACAAAATAAATCATAATCGGGCATTTGAGAGAGTAGTTCTTCCAAGGTAAACTTGGGTTTCTGTCGGCGGCGGGGAGGTGACGTGCGATGTGGTTTACTGGGAACATCTTTAGCAGCCCGTGATGGAACTAAGGAGGTGTTTACTTGCCTGTCCCCTGCGCTACGTGGCACGCTTGAAGTCCTGAAATATTTGACATACGCTATAAAAATCAAGCATTCTTTATAGGACATAATTCCCTCCTTAGTTTAAGGATACCACAATTTGATTAACACGTCAAATTTAAATTTAACTCATTTCGGGATGCGCCGGACCCATAGTAGCAGTGCCACATTCATCGCGCCGATGAAGCCGAAGACGTAGGATTGGATGCCTACCAATGTATCGAGTGAGCGGATGAGGAAAGGGCAGAAGCTCGGTAAGCCGAGGGCAACGCAGGTGTAAAAAGTTAGGAGTTTCGCGCCTTTTGCGTCCCAGAAGGTTATCTGCCGTTTTAGCACCTTTAGATAGGACTGTTGCCATAGCCGAGATGTCCACTTTCCCTGCATAAAGCCCAAGGCGATCCCGAAACCGTAGCCGAAACTCGACCAACGGAGGTCAATACGCACGTCTTGCGAGATGGTAGCGACCCAGAGGAGCTGCCCTAACACTGAAAGGACAATGAACGCCCAAAAGACAGGCAATTTCATATAGAACGGGAGGAGGCGACGCGTTAACTTATCCTGCATTTATTTATCAGCGTTTTGGAATACATTGCTTTTGAATGATGGAGCCTGTTGTGCTAAAAATTCGCTTTGACGTAATTAACAGCATTTTTGAAGATGGCGAGTCCGTCGCCTTCTTCAGAACCAGCGTCTTGTGCCTCGGCGATTCGCGTCCAGCGTGGGTGATTCCATTTCGTTAGGAACCGTTCCGGGTGGGGCATTAGACCGAAGATTCTGCCTGTTGCATCACAGATCCCAGCAATATCGGCATCTGAACCGTTTGGATTGTTTGGATATGCACTGTCGGCATACCGAAACACAACCTGCTTTTTCGCTTCTAAATCCGCCAACACATCTGTTGGCGCAGTAAATCGTCCTTCAGCGTGCGCGACGGGAAGATAGACACGCGGTTTAATCCCTTTGGTAAAGACACACGGACTTTCTTGTGTCGCTAAGTCTACCCACCGACACTCAAATTTTGCGGAGGTGTTCATTGCGAGTGTCGATCGTTGCGTCATCTCTGCGGATGCATCTGTACCCGGCAATAAGCCTGTCCGTACCAGCACTTGGAACCCGTTGCATATACCGATGACGAGTTTACCGTCTGCGACGAACTGATTCAGTGCGTTCGTCAATTTGTGTTTCATCTCAATCGCCAATAGAATACCGGCTGCAATGTCGTCGCCGTAGGAGAAACCGCCAGGAATCGCGAGGATCTGATAGTCGGTGAGGTTAACTTTGCCGGATATGAGGTGCTGGATGTGGACTAACGCGGTCTGAGCACCGGCGAGTTGAAACGCCGTGTCTGTTTCTGCGTCGCAGTTAGTCCCTGCGGTTCGTAAGATGAGTACTTTAGGTTCCGTCATTTTTATCCCCTATGATATAGAACACACGACTTGCTTAAAAGTTACGAATGCAACGGTGTTTGCCATGCGGATTTGATTTTTTAATTTTCCTTGCGGTTCGATTACGATAAACGTATCAAGAGCGTCCCATTCCGTATATCCAGCCCGCCCGCCCCTTCCCAGTAACGGGTGGGGACCCCGGTTGGGCTTCGTCAATTAGACAGAAGAGGTGTTTGCCATGCAGATTTGAGAATATCAATCGAAGTTTTGATAATTGGGTCTCCTGATTTTCCCTTGATGACGAATTCTGGTGTGTTTGTGACAATACCGAGGTAGCCTATCGGAACACCTGCCATGTGGTTTTCGTAAGCGTCTCGGTGTTGCGGTTCAATCTCTACAATGAAACGGCTGTTCGACTCCGAAAATAGGAGATAGTCATCAGCGGTAATCTCGTCGCCTGTGGGAATGTCGCCAAGGTTCAGGGACATCCCGTATCCGCCAGCAAATGCCATCTCTGCGACTGCCACGCCGATCCCGCCTTCGGAACAGTCGTGGCAAGAACGCACCCATCCACTATTGATAGCCGTGCTAAGGCGTTCCATTGTTAATTTACCTTCATCGGGACGGATAGCAGGTGCGGTGTTTCCGATATGTCCGTGGATACCGAAGTAGTGGGAGCCGCCCAACTCAGTGTATGTATTGCCGACGACATAGATGAAATTGCCGGGAGCCTTCACATCCATTGTAACGGCGTTGCGGATGTCTGGCATTACACAGATTGCCGAGATGAGGAGCGTTGATGGAATGGCGCGTTGCTCGCCGGTTGTTGTATCGCGGTATTCGTTATAAAGGCTATCTTTCCCTGAGATGAAAGGGGTGCCGTAGGCGGTTGCGATGTCATAACACGCCTTCGCCGCGCGGACTAATTCGCCGAGCCGGTCCGGTTTGTCTGGGTTCCCCCAGCAAAAGTTATCGAGTAATGCTGTCTTTTCAAGGCTACCCCCGACAGCGACTATGTTTCGCAGAGCCTCATCAATCGCTGCTGCGGCACTGAGATAGGGGTCCACGTCGCTATACTTGGGGTTAATACCGTTGGCGACGATAACGCCTTTTCGACTGCCCAAGACAGGGGTGACGACGCATGCGTCGCTCGGTCCGTCGTTTGCTACACCGACGAGTGGATTGATAACCACGCCGCCTTGGACACCGTGATCGTATTGCCGAATGACGGATTCTTTGCTGGCGATGTTTGGACTGGCAAGGAGTTTTCTGAGATCGTCCGTATAATCTTTCGTTGCTGCGTCTCGCGATGGCATCTCAGGATGCTTGGGTGGCTGCCAAACCGCCTGTTTCACGGGTTTCGGGAGTCCGTGATGTAGGAACTCCATCTCTAAATCGGCGACCATCGCGCCTTCATAGAAAACTTGTAATCTGTGTGTATCCGTGAAAGTTCCGAGGACTGTCGCTTCGACAATTTCTGACGCGCATATCTCTATCAGTTCCGTTAGATTTTCGGGTGGTACGGCGATGACCATCCGCTCTTGTGCTTCGGAGAGCCAAATTTCCCACGGTGCGAGTCCTTCATATTTCAGGGAGACGCGTTCGAGGTGTACCTCGGCCCCGACATGTTCGCCCATCTCACCGACAGCAGACGAAAATCCGCCTGCACCGCAATCGGTGATTGAACGATAGAGGTTACGGTCGCGCGCTTGTAGCAACGCGTCAACGATCTTCTTTTCCATGATGGGGTTGCCGATTTGCACGACACTGCCGAGGCTTTCAGAAGTATCGTCCAATTCAGCGGAGGAAAAGGTCGCGCCGTGAATCCCATCACGTCCGGTCTGCCCACCAATAGCGACCACGAGATCGCCGGGTTCAACGGATTTCTCACATCGGTTTCTCGGTATTAATCCGACGTTTCCACAGAAAACGAGTGGGTTAGCGGTATACCGAGCATCGAAGAGGATTGCGCCGTTCGCGGTAGGGATCCCCATCCGGTTGCCGTAATCTCGGACACCGGCGACAACGCCTTTAAAGACGCGTTTTGGGTGAAGTGTGCCTTTCGGTAGTTGTGCATAAGGCGTATCCGGCATTCCGAAGCAGAAGACATCCGTATTCAGAATCGGTTTTGCGCCGAGTCCTGTACCGAGCGAGTCTCGGATGACACCACCGATGCCGGTGCCGGCACCGCCGTAAGGTTCAATCGCTGAGGGGTGGTTATGTGTCTCTACTTTGAAGACAAGATTGAATGTCTCATCAAATTCAATGATACCGGCGTTGTCTGAAAAAACGGAGACACACCACGGTTTTGCGATATCTTCGGTTGCGCGCTGGATGTAGGTTGGAAACAGACCGTCAATCTGTTCAGGTGCTTTCCCGTTTTCGGAATAGCGGATAATGCTTTTGAAGGTTTTATGGACGCAATGCTCAGACCATGTTTGCGCGATGGTTTCTATCTCTACATCGGTGGGGTTGCGTCCTAATGTGCCGAAATGGGTCTGGATCGTCTTCATCTCGTTCAGGTTCAGGGACAGTGTGCCTTCTCGACTGATACGCATCAGTTCAGCATCGTCCGCCTTTAGAATGTTTATTTCGTTAACGGTATTGGACATTAATTTCTCCACTATTTACTGGTTGTCTTCTTGAAGAGATTTTGCTGCAAATATTGTCAAGCACAATTCTTCGTTAATTGGTTTAGACAGTGGCCCGAATTTCCGACGGCAGCACAATGTCCAGATTAACTCACTGATCGTCTGTTAATTCATCATGTAATTCATAAACATACCTTTTTATACGCATGCAAACTTCTTTTCTGCCCGGCATAGCGTTTGGATTTGCCCCGCTTCCAGGATGACCATATATACGCTTATCTTTGAGAGTGCTTTCTATTCTCAAAAGCACCTCACTTAAGAAACCTGTTGCAGGTCTGAGCGTCTGAAAGTCACTGCTGGATTCTTCCACTATGCGCATAGTTTTATATCGGTTCACATCTATATTTTCAACGCCATTTTTAAGAAATTTAAGTGCCTCTATAGCACCTAAATTAGCATGACGTTTCGCTTCATCGTATGGAGCAGCTTGAATGCCATCTTTTTTCTCTTCGTATTCAGACAACAAGGTGCTAATTTCTGTAATAACTTGCGATTTTACGTCCATTAATTTTTCCTCCGTAAGTATCCTTAATGTAAATAGGATTTATGAGAGTGAGGTAATAAAATGCTCCTTTTAGAAAAATCAGTTCACTACCTCTAAATCGAGTATGTGAATATGATGGCTGTTCGTAAGCCGTTTAACGTTGGGCTTAACAGTGCTATAGTTTGAGTGTCCCCTGTGAGATAATAACATGTCAACTAAACCGATTAAAACTGACTCAGTAGCATTATCATTAATATCATTCTCATCGTAATCAATTGCTCCAAGATTTTGAAGTAATTGAATGTTGAAATTGTCCACAAGTTGAAGATCAACAGTATCATAACTGCTAAGACGAATTACAATCTTAGTCGACTTTGAAGGTATCACCCAAGGATAAACTGCACGGTCAGTTATTATTGTATTACCTTCTTTGTCTTTGAACGATACCGAGTAAACAACATTTTTTACATCTTCACTGGAACGGTTTTGCAGAGGAAATGTAAATGAGGCTGATCCAATCCATTTCAGCTTGTTTATGTATGTTACCCGTTCCAATTTTGCCTTCGACAATGGCGTTGTTATGTTCAATTTATTACGTTGCCTAAGAAGTAGTGCCAGGCAATTGGAAGGAATAGCGAAATTAAGATTCTGAGCAACATTAATATATTGTTCATCTCGGGGATTTTGCAAAGCAACAGAGCTGAGTGAAGGTAATACGGACACCGAGACACCGATAACCTCGCCTTTGGTATTTAGGATAGCTCCTCCACTGCTCCCTGGGGAAATTGGAGCGGTAAACTGAATACTTGTATAGAAGATGTTTTGCGATGGATCACGATTTCTAACTCCACTTACGATACCGTCTGAAATTGTGCCTTCCAATCCTTCAGGGTTACCAAGTGCGTAAATAACTTCTCCGATATCAACTATATCGCTATCGCCAAGAGAAAGTGCGGTTGTGCTAGCAATTTTCTGATCCGGATCTTTGATCTTTAATATAATTAAATCGTTGTCCACATCAAGGGCTGTGTATTCTTCAATGGTATACCGTTCACTTTGTCCAAACAGCTTTACTGAGCATTTGTGTGCACCTTCAACAACGTGAAAGTTGGTTGCAATTTCATTCTCTTGGACGAAGAATCCGCTACCAACCCCAAGTGGTTGTTCATTAGAATCTTCAGTTTCTAAAAGCACTGTAGATGGTAAAGCCTTATTGGCAATTTCCTGAGTGCTTTTTATGTTTTCCATAGAAATAATCTCCTGTCTATTATAGAATCTTACTCCGCGGTTATCTCAGCAGGCAAATTATCAACAATCCGCGCTGATTCCACACTCACATAAACGGTACGTTTAATTGCCGTGACTAAATCGCGTGGGTCAGCAAACCAACCGTTCAGGGCATTAACAATACCACTGCCTTGGACTGTTTTATTACCACGCCGATTAGAAAAATTCAACTTTTCCTATGCTGTCCAATTGATGATTTCACAATCTTTTTTTCCGGTTTCGTTAGCCGATATAAGTCATATACTAACTCATCAATTTTTTGCTCCTCCGTAGACATGCAGATTTTGGGGTTTTCCTGCTTTGCCGCCATGATCCGTTTTGCGAGATCAACAATAGGTTGCTGTTCTTCTGGCGTTACAATAGGTATAGGAATTTTGCCGACATAATAATTGTCGAAATTCATTGTCCTAATAGCGGATGAAAAAATAAATTTATGGGCATACCAGTTTATCAACTCTGAATTCAGGATAGCTGAGATAAAAATTGGGGTGAAATTTTCATCGGTGAGGACAGTATTTACGACAGTAGCCAGACTCAATATATCACCTGTTTGATCAATTGTTGCAATAATTTTGATATGTGGCTTAGGATTTTGAACATGCGCTATCATCTTCTGTGACATCACCTTCGGTTGTCGTAAAAATTGATCTATGTCATTAGAGGAATCCAAATCTTCGGAATCTATAAAATTCTCAACACCATCTATCCGGTAACGATTTATGTTCCTTCCTTCAACTACTGGAATGTCACCAACAGCTTTTAACAATTTTCGTGATGGCAAACCTCGCTTCGTTTTGGAAATGTCCCGCATAGATGTCCCGGTTTGGCTTAGATTTAAACCGAGTTGAACCTCCTCAGCGGAGACATCGCATATCCACGCTTGAAACTGCTCTGGATAGGAATGAGAGATACGCGTTTTTCTAACCCACGTCTCATCGATAAATTTACACGCCGTATAAAAATTTTCCGTGTAACAGGTATCGTAGACAAAAATCGCCTGCTCCAGTCTAACATTTTTGAAAGAGGCTTCAACATCAACCAAAACCCGTGTTTTTCCCAACAGTGCGAACAACAAACTATGCCAGTTTTCAACGAATAACAAGGACTTTGGTACGATAAAAGCAAGCACGCCATCTGATTTCATCAAACGATTCTTAGCAGTATCTATGAAAAACGCAGCACTGGTCCAATTTCTCGTTTCTATTGTAAGTTGATTCTGTCATCTCCATTGTACCTTTATTTTCAATTTACTATTTAGTAGGTCGGGCTTGCTGCGTTCAACCCATAAGTGTCAATTTAGCGATCTTCGGTGGCGTTTTATAAACCATCTATATACACATACCGCCCTTACAGGGCTAAATCGCTTTTTACAACCTTTTTCTATAAACATAGCGTCCTTACAGGACTGAAGAGAGGTTTAAAACATCCAAGATTTTGATTAAAATCGGGTTCGGTTAGGAAACCGAACCTACCGGTGAATGAAAGTGTCTCTTTATTGTTAGGTTTCACTATAGATTGTTATTATATCACAATCTTGGTTTAGAGAGTGGTCTGAATTTTCGATGGCAGTACAGTATCCCCTCTTTCCACCTTTTAGGATCCCAACCTTCACCCACTGCATCTATAAACAGACCCATCGCTAATTTGTCGGCTCTGTCTACCATATAAACGATGCCGTCAATCTCTAAATGCACAACATACCTACATTTCACCGTCCCGTCTCGTACGTCAAGTTGCACGACGGGTTTATCAAGATTGTTTAGTCTGAAATTTCCAATTTTTGGTTTGTGCATTTTTACACCTCAACATCTTTCATGATTTCGTCATCTTGTCAGAATCCCCGCAACGGCACACGCCACCGCTCCAAAACGACTAATTCCGTATTTTTCAACAAAGAGGTATCAAAGTAAAACAAAAGGCAGCAGAGGTGTGCCTGCTACCTTTATCAGATTAACTGTCAAGAAATGTTTGATAGTCAATCTCTAATTGTTTAAGAATACTTCGGAGCGTCCCTATTTTCAAATCTCTACTACCCCAATCAGGGATAGAGGCTGACAGTTTAGTTTGCGGATGTTCCCAGATACGATGGGAGCCTGACCTTCTTCTCTTTATTTCTTCATAGCCGAGGTGACGCAGCTTTTTGGCTATTTCGCGATACTTCATGAATAGGCACCACCGTTTCCAATAGATGCCTAACTGCAGCATCCTCCGTATTGTCGTCTAAAATCTGAATTTCTTCAGGCAAAGACCGTTGTTGGTGATCATAAAGTTCAACGATGGCATAAAATGCATCAGTAACGACCTCTTTAATCTCCTCCTCGTCTAAAGAGTCACATTCTGTAATCAATTCGGGTAATTCTTGACAAGTTATTGTGAATCCACCTTCTGGTTGTTCTTCCAGAATGAGTGTTAGTTTACATCTCATAGTGGGTCTCCTATTCACAGAACTGTTCATTACTTTTTTAATCTCCTTTTTGGGTAGGTAGATAAAGTATACAACTTTTTCTGAATTTTGTCAACCTGTTATAGTAATTTTGCCAGGGCCATTCAATTGTACCTATTCACTTTATGTCCGTGAATATTTCTCGCCTACAAGGGAATTATATTCACATTGCTAAAGTAAATGTTTAAAACTAAATAACCCTGCAATTTGCGTGATCCGACTTTCATTTTTTAAAGGATGCCGTAACCCGCGGGATGCTCTCTTCACAGGCGAAGCGTTCGATGCTGGAGGCGCCGACGAAGCCGACGGTATCCGTTTTCTCGTTGATAAACGCCGCCTCTGGTGCCTTTGAGATGGGACCGCCGTGTGCGAGACAGATAACGTCTGGATTTACCGATTGCGCGGCATCGCAGATTTCTTGGACACGGACTGCGGCATCTTCCAATGTGAAAGCGGTTTCTGCACCGATGGTGCCGCCTATTGTGGTGCCCATGTGCGCGATGATGACATCCGCACCGACCTTCGCCATGTTCTCGGATTCTTCAGGGTTGAAGACATAAACAATCGTGAATAGGTCCATCTCATGCGCGATGCCGATGGTCTCGACCTCTTTGTAGAAACCCATCCCTGTCTCTTCGAGTGTCACGCGAAACGTACCATCAATCACGCCGACGGTCGGGAAGTTATTCACGCCGTCAAAGCCGACATCTCGGACCTGCTTGAGAAAGTTGCTCATCCGACGCGTCGGGTCTGTGCCGTTGACACCGGCGATAACGGGTGTCTCCTTGACAACAGGTAGGACCTCGCGCTCGCCCATCTCCATGACGATGGCATTCGCATCGCCGTAAGCCAAGAGTCCTGCACAAGAACCAAAGCCTGACATGCGGTAGCGTCCGGAGTTGTAAATTACGATCAGGTCCGCGCCGCCCTGCTCGGCGAATTTCGCGGTGATACCTGTGCCGGCACCGACAGCGAGCAGGTGTTTGCCGCTATCGAGCTCTGTTCTCAATCGTCCTAAAACTTCATCTCGTCTATAATCTGGCATAATTTTAACTTTCCTTGCGGTTAAATAACGTGGGTTTGAACTTTGACATGCCTTTCTTAAATCCGCTCTCCATTTTGCGGCGTACTCGCCCATAAGCGATCTGCTTCATTACGAGCTGCGTTTTTGCATAGGTGTCAATTTAGGGATTTGCACGGTGTCTTTGTAGCAGTGTCTCTTCAAATGCTGCAGAAACACCCTATTAAAAACCCCCTACGGGGCTTAGGTTTTTTGACTATATGCTGCTATAGACATACCGTCCCCTACGGGACTAAAGAGGTTTTTTGAAATCTTCAAGGTTTCCGCGTAGGATCCGGTTCGGTTAGGAAACCGAACCTACCGGACCTGGGCATCCCGGCGGTTGTTTTTTCTAAAATTGACACCTATGGTGCTGTGAAGATCGGGGATTACGCCTCGCGAGATTTCGCTTGTAAACGTGCGGCTTCGCCGGGATTCCCGATGTGCATCGTATCGTACGCCTGTTCGGACGTTTTGAATGGACCGACCCCTTTGTGCCCGTGCCAATCGCCTTGGTTCATAATTGGATTTGGCAACCCTGTCTCCTGTTCTCGCTGGCGAATCCAACTTTTCATCCGTGTTTCAAGAACGTTGACGATGTCCGGATGTTTCTCAACGAGATTTTCATTCTCATCGGGATCTTGGATGAGGTTGTAGAGTTCAACGGGCGGCTTGAAATGGAAGTCGGGTTCAAGGGCGACGATGAGTTTCCACTCGGGGGTCCGCCAACCGTGTTTCCGCATCCACGTGCATTCTGTGATATAGAATTCACTCTCGTAAGAGGTGATCTCACCACTAATCAATGATGTAAGACTTTTGCCATCGAATGCTATATCGGTTTCGATGTCGGCTAATTCGAGGAGTGTCGGCACGAGGTCTTTGTGCTGGTTGTAGCCTGAGACCCGTTTTCCAGCAGGCACGCGACCGGGATAGCGGATAATTAGCGGTACATGCAAGGTGACATCGTAGAGTCCATGATGGTCGAACCAGCACTCGTGATCGTAGAGCGTTTCACCGTGGTCGCCGTTGATAACGATGATGGTCTCGTCGATCACACCGCGCGTTTCGAGGGCATTAAAAAGCGTCTGGATACACGCGTCCATGTAAGCGATTGCGCCGTCGTATTGCGCGATGACGTAATCCTTATCGGTGATTCCGGGTGGCATCCAAGTGGCGAAATAATCGCAAAACGGTTTGAACGCCATCACGGGTTCCATAGACTTATTGCTCGGATCGCACTCGTCGCCGTGATAGAACGTGCGTTCATAAGGCGCGGGGGGTAGGTACGGTGAATGTGGATCCATGTGGCGCAGGAACAGGAAGAACGGTTTTTCGTCGCTCTGATCGATCAACCGATTCAACTCTGGAAGGGTCGTTTTGTTGAGATTTTCCGCTTTCGGGCTGCGTCCAGTGTCATCGGGTCCCCAGCCAGAGTAATCAAGATAGGTGTCAAACCCCCGTGCGCTTGGTCCGCCGAACCCGACGCACGTCGTATCGTAACCTGCATCTTTGAGGATTTCTGCTAACGTTTTGACCTCTTCGCGGAGCGGCCCTTGGTGGCGCAGCGCGACGACTTGTGTGCTGAACGTATCTAAACCTGTCAGCATTGAGGCGTAAGCACTGGTTGTTGGAATGTGTGCACTATAGGTTTTTTCAAAGAGCGTACCACCCTCAGCAAACCGATCGATGTGCGGTGTCGTCAATCTGTGGTACCCGTAGCAACTCATGTGTGTTGCGAGGAGCGAGTCAACGCCCATTAGGACGATATTTGGCTGTTTTGCCATATTTGGATTCTCCGTTTTTAATGGTTATAAGTTAGAGTCATTATCAGTCGTTAGTTAAGAGCGGTTGGGTTCACCGAACAGTGTTAGGTTACTAAGGATACCGTCTTAACTGAAAACTGTTAACTGATAACTGAGGACTATGTCTCCCAATCCTTATGCCAGACGAGTGTGTTCTGGACATTATTGTTAAGCACGTCGCCAATTTCGAGTGCGTTGAAATAGTCCTCCGGCAGGATGTTTCGTTTGCCGTTGAAGGTGCATCCGTCAGGCATGAACCCACATGTCATAGCTCGGCGATGGGCGAATGTCATGTTTGCCCCTGCGCCGTGTGCACATAAACCGTTATGCCAGACCATCGAGCCTGCAGGACAGGGTGCGGATTGGGGTTCAAGTGCTTTCCATTCCGGGTACACATTAAACAACGCGCCTATATTTTCACCGATGCCGACGTTATCAAAGCGTGCGGTTTTATGCGTGCCCGGTAGATACCACATACAACCGTTCGCGAGGGTGGCATCGTCCAATGCGACCCAAAACGAAACCGCGTCCCGTGAGTCAAATGACCAGTAGGGGACATCGAGGTGCCATGCTGTGGGGTTTCCGGACGGCGGCTTAATGAGTGCCTGGTCATGCCATATCCGCATCCCGTCAACACCTGCGAGCAGTGTTGCCATCTTTCCGATTTTTGGGTCGTGTACGAGTTTTCGCATGCCCGGATGTGAATCAGCCAACCGGAGGCATTGCGTAAAGACCCGCGCATAAAAGTTAGACGGGTCCAACTGGTTTGTCATGTGTTCAACGGAGGTGCCGAGCCGTTCTTCAACAGATTCATCGGTGCATCGCCGCCATTCTTCTAATTCGTCAGCATTTAGGAAGTTTTCAATAACAAGAAATCCGTTTTCCTGATAAAAATCAATTTGTTCTGTTGTAAGTTCGTGTCGCATTTTCGAGGTTCTCCTTAGTTCTTCTGACTGAGAGTTTGCATGTGCCTCGTGTAAAATTGTATCATAGAAGTGATATATAGACAAAAGAAAAATGGCAGACCAGTTACCAGTTATCGGTTTCCAGTTTTCAGGTAAAGAGGTTTGCTGTTGCTTGGACAGTAAACGCAACTGTCCTAAGCCGCCCTTTGATGACTGGTAACTGACGACTGATGGCTGATAACTATAAATTGTCACTTACCCCCATTTTTTTTTGAGGGTAGTCTGTCGTTGATATTGTTAGGT
>VYCT01000013.1 GCA_009843785.1 Candidatus Poribacteria bacterium
GGTAGAGATGGTTTCAGGTTAATGTAATATAAACTTTTAGAAATGGTATTACCTTCAAAACGTAGTTGAGGGAATGCTAACAATAATGCTTTGATCAGAATTCAGGCGGTTAAGGCATTCACTTCTGAAGTTAGGGGCAAATTTGCATGCATTAAGTATCCAATTGCACCGAACACCTTCTTTAAATCGCTTATCGCGAGCACTGTCTCGTTCTGCGTAAACAAGTTCGCCTCTAATTTTCCGAATTCCCAAAGCGCGCCATCCGTGACAATCCCGTAAACAGGTATTGCGTTGTCATTGTTAATTTTCTGTGCAGCGACTAAGCCAGCCAGGCACTGTCCCCATCCTTCAATGAAGTCGCTTCGTTTTGCCTCAACCACTACAATGATTGGGCTCCCTAACACTGTTTTTCCTAAGGCTGATTTTGTTGAGATGAGATAATCAGGCGTGCCACTCAGTTGTGCATCACAAGAAATTGATTGGTGGCTCCACAGCGTAAAAGCGTCGGCATATTTTTTGTAGACCTCTCTGAGAATTGGATAGATCACATTTTCACAACGCGCTGCTCCCGATGCAAATACGTTGATGTGCCGTTGACTAAACGTGAACTCCTCCAAAAAAGCCTGTGAGGGTTCAACGGCCGCGTACTGAATATAGTCGGCTTGCGTATATTTTATTTCATACGCTTCCTGAACCTGCATAATTGATTTGAAATCCGTAAATGCCATCTGATTATGCTCCTTTGACCGAAAACGCGATTTCCAATATTTAAAAACTGTGGCGCGCGTTTTCGGTCAAGTACGCCAAAAGGTTGACGCTTCAGTGGGTTGATAGGCAATATCTAAATGCGGTGTCTCTTGCCTTGTACTTTCGTTGAAAAGACTATCAACGCCCGCTGCAACAAGCCCAGTTGTCAACAGTGTGCGTTCAACCGGATAGGTTGCCTCGCCTGTCAGGAACATTTGCTCAATATTGTTAACCAGTGGCGAGAAGAAGTTCGCCAACGTCGTCCGTGCAGGTGGCATCGGGAGATACATCTGCGTTGAAAGGATTTCGTCGCCTGAACCGATGTAAGCAGCAAAGTTGAAATCTTGGACCAACCCATTCATCAGAATCATCGTAGATTTCAATCCATCATTGTGTTCATATTGATACGCGATCGGGTCTTTCACAATCTCCTTTAGTTCGTCCAACGTCGGAAACGGGTTGTTAAACCCTGGGCGTGACGGTGTAAGTGTATGACTCCGACAAAGTGCCGCTTCAAAGAGTTCACGCGACCAGAGTCCGGTGTGATGTGCTTCCCAGAACGCGTCACCGCGGTATGCCTGCAGCCATTTCACGCCACTTTCGCCACCTGCGCGCCGTTCTACCATACACTGTAAGGTTTCTAAGGCGTGGAAATCGTAACTATCTACACCACCGTAGCCGACGCACACCGCCTCGGAGACCGGAACACCGAGCGGCATATCAATTGACGGCGTGCGCCACGTAACGGGTAGCGATGAACCCGCCATAAACGCGAAATCCATAGATTGAGAGATGTCGTACATCTCGCGCGCCCATTCCCAGTTCCATGAGAGATGCTTGTCGTTAAAAGTCGGCACACCGCGTCCACTCCGTTCAAATACCTCAGCAATTTGCATGAAGTGTTCATGGCGCGGATAGAGGCGTTGTCCCTTCTCATTGGACGAATATTCGCCGTGTTCCCCGATAATCAGGACACCGTCAACAGCCAATTCCTCACCGCCGAGCGTAAGTGCTTCGGCAATTGTCGGATACCCCTTCATTGTCGGGAAACGTTCCAGTCGGTCTTGACTGAGATCGTTGTCTTTAACCTGTTCAACGAAGAGAGAGACGAGATCCATGGGCGGGTGATGGTGTCGGCTGTTCCACCCATACCCTTCCAAGAACCGATCAACAATGTGCTGCGTGTGTGAGTATTTGTGATAAATCGTCGCAATCGCAGCGATTTTGGGTCGTTTTTCCATTTTTCCTCCTTTAGAATTTACGGTAGGTTCTTTACCCGCTGCGTAATTCTAACGTGAGTTTGAAAATAAAACTTGAAGCGTCCGGTAGGTTGGGTTGAACGGGGCCCTACTAAAAATCGCGCAAGCACATAGTTTTCAAAGGAACTAAGAAACCTGAAATCACCCAAAACCGAGTGAAACCCAACGGAAATCTATGATACCGACACAGTAATGAATTTGTGGTTTTACTGCTCAACCCAACCTACGTCCTGCTGGACCTTGTTCTTCCAGTTTTTCAATTAGCGTTGGCACTTCATTAGTTAAATATACGACGTAAAAAAGATGTTCCTGAATGGTCAATTCGTTTAATAACATATACTCTGTTTCCATGACTATCAATAACATGCAGCTCAATCAAATCGTCCACAAATTTCGGATAATCCAATTCCACTGTTGCTTTCTTCTCACCTTGCAATGTCAAGGCATCATGCAATGTATAATATCTGCCTTGATATGATTTTTCCCATTCTGTTTGGTTTTGAGCAGGGTCTATTTTCATCTGAAAACCGAGTGGATGATTTTTGTTTATCGGTTTTGCTAACAATCGTACCTGATAAATGCCATCAGTATCTTCAACCTTAAATCGGATTTTTCCTTTTGAAGGTGAGCGTGTTTCAATTACTGTTTTGTCGTCAAAAAATGTCATTTCTGTATTAAAAAATCGGCTGCGACTTAACCACGCTGCACTACTCTTTGACAAATGTTTCGATTGTCTACCGGACGACATCAGATATGAAGGGTGTCTATAATCACGGTTTAATCCGAACGTATCCCCAAACTTGGCAGCGAGACCATGTTTTGGGTATTCGTTGAGGGGTGTACGCACTACAATATCTCCGCCTTGCCGTTTTCTAAATATACGATCTCTGATGCTTAGCACCATATCTTGAATGCCTTTTTCAATGCTTTCCAGATCAGAAAGAGTATATCTATTTTCAATTGATTCTTTTTCTATACTTTTATCTACTTTATCTACGATGATGAAATAGAAATTGTTGGACCATTCAAAATGCTGTTGAATTTCATTCAGCACTTTTGATGAAGTATCTTCAGCATAGTATTCATCTGTTGTTTTACCTTCAAATAGGTATACCTTTGCTGAACCGTCGCTATTTTTTTTAAAATCGAAAGTTTTTCTTCCGAACCCGTGTCGCTGAATTTCATCTGCAAAAAATGTCTGAAGGTCTCTTAATATCTTATCTATTTTCTCTGGTATATCTGCCTGAGGTAGACGGTTCGTGGGCAAAAAGTAAATGGGAACAATAATATTTTGTGTTATCTCCTGTTTTTTAGGTAGATAGTTTGCTATATCCCAGATACGAATCACACCATCATTGCCACCCGCAGCGACAAACTTACCGTCTGCAGACACATCGACACACTTTACCCAACGGGAATATCCCTCTATGGAAGCAATACGGCTCCCATTTGCTACGTCCCAAATTTTAAGTTCATTGCTGCCTCCACTGATAAGAGTCTTTCCATCTGGCGTAAATGCCAGATCATAGACATTTCCAGCAGGAATCGTGTTATAGTTGTGCCAATCAGGTGGATAGTACAATCTTGGCTCATGTCGAGATTGCATGCAATTCTATGCTTGAACGAGTTTTGATATG
>VYCT01000332.1 GCA_009843785.1 Candidatus Poribacteria bacterium
CAGACCTTGGGTCTATCCCGCACTTCAACATTAAACTATTATAATGTCTAATATAGTTGGCAATTTCAGTCTGCTTCTCAATTGGCGGTTTGGGAATGATTAACTCCTTAAAGAACTCACTTGAAACCCTTTGCTGCCCAGCAGAACCTGTGAAATGCAGTGTGGCATGTTTCCGTAAAGACTTCATGCGCAACAAAGCATGGATATAGTGAATATTTATCCCCTCTAACGCCCGGAAAACATGAAACTCTGTCGAACCGCATCCAATACCTTCTTTCAAATTGTCAACAACAGCAGATTTACCGTTTTCCATACACGGCGTGATTTTTGACCAAATCAGGTCGTTGTCTCTAAATCTTGTATATCCCTTTGCTTCCTCGATCGCCTTGCATAGAGATAGGTCAGCTTCCCCGTATTCGGCTGAAACTTTTTCCATGGGAACAAAGGTTATACTCGTTCCCAATTCGTATCCGTTGAAGGAAGTCAGCGGATTAATGAGAACACAATCTTGAAACCTTTCCATCCGGTAGAGTTTTGTCTGTAGTGAGTAAACCTGATAATACATCTCCGGATCAAATCGTCCTCCAAACATGTCACTGGATGTTGTGGTGAAAATACGATTTTCAATACTATTTTCTTTTTCCTTAGGTATCTCAATTCCTAATTCTGTCAGCACATAATCATCAATCGAATCTAACAGTGCGTCTGCCTCTTGATCTTTTTCTCTTTTCTTTCCGTAGGCGGCTCGCGTAAAGTTAGCGACATGGTTTTGGATACTCGGAGGCGGCAAGATTATCTTTAGGTGTTTAGCAACATCCATTGTTATACCAGTAACAGTAGCACCGGTTATTTCTCTTTGTATCTGTAACTGACCACAGGAAGAGTTTAGGTAAGTGAGCAAGTACATAGGGTTCACATCAGCCTTTGTTCTCAGTAAAAATAGATGCTCATTTATATTTTGTCCGATATGTTCTGTCCTACTAACAATTCCAATCTTTCCGGTAGTCGCTCCATCTTTGACTAAAAGTAGATCATTTAGTTCCGTTTCAGTTCTCTTGTGCAAACTATGAAATTCAGGGGTGATGTATCGTGGGATGCTGGTTTCTACCTCGCAATGATTGTTTATATGTTCTCCACCAAAGCTTAATACACCAGACTCTATATTTGCAACACCCCCTTTAGGACGGCTTCCGCTGTCTATTAGTTGCAACAAATCAGTAAGGCTTTTTACATTATCCAAGCTATTTAACCAATTTTGAAAAACTTTATAGTGATTTTGATAATAGAAAGGGTCAATACGCCTATTTACCATTTCGCCCCAATAGGTAAGAAAAATTTGATTTTCCCTATCAGGGCTTACCCGAAAAAATCTGGGTTCTCAATGAACTTACGATATTCTTCACGGATAGTTTTTAGTTCGTTAACCGAGTCCTTGCGCCCAGTTGCGTCATAACCGATCCGCTTAGCAATTGCCATGAAGATTGGATCATTGGCGTTTTCTCGAACCCACTCGCGGATGTCCTCTGTATTCTTATCTTCCCATTCTTCTTTAACAGCGTCAATCTTCTCCTTGTATTCTGCTTTGATTTGGTTTTCCCACTCCGAATCGGTTGCTGCTTTGAATGTTGCTTTGTATTCCTTCTCCAGCGCCTTCAGTTTAGCAGTCTGTGCCTTAAGCTCTGCACGCGCTGTTTGCGAGTCATATAACTCAAATTCTGTGGTAGGTGTAGGATCCATTGCTGGAAAGAAAAAGGCATTGAGTCTTTGAACCGTTTTCGTTGGAGTTTTGTTGAGTTTCTGATTTAAGGCATCAATATTGTCCAAAATGGCAATAAATTGCTGCCTATAAGTTTCCGTTACATCAACCTGTGCTGGAGAGCCTTTTGTGATAGTAGTCTGCCGTTCATCTTCAAGAACTTCAATCTGAGGGACATAGACCGCTTCGTTCTTTTTACTAATTTGATTGATGGCAGCTTGATAGCGTTCATATTCCTGTTCCGATAACTTTCGGAGGAACAGAATAGACGTTTTAACGCCCGCACCGTAATGTGAGAAAGCGATCTGTGGGAGCGAGACAACGGCGCGGATTTGAAAATGCCGTTCAATGTAATCGCGGACATTTTGCAATGAAGAGTTGGTCAAAATGCCGTCGGGAAGAATAATCGCGAGTTTTCCAGTCCCCCATTTGAGGAAGTCGAAACAGCGTTCAAGAAATAGAATTTCAGTCTTTCGAGAAGTTTTTCCTTTGCCAAGTTCGTAATTTGCAAGATAAGGCAATTCTGATTGTTTGATGTCTGCTCCGAAAGGTGGATTCGTAAGGATTACATCAAATTTCTCTTTTTCAAAACTACTGTGCTGGTTGCGGAGCGTATCAAAACTGACAAGCGCATCATTGCTGATAACGTTGCTATGCCCATCATCGTGAATGATCATATTCATCTTTGCAACACGAGCAATGGAGTCGTTGACTTCAATTCCGAAGAGTCGTTTTTCAGCGAAATCGTGCCAATGGAGATAGTGTTCGCGACTTTCTTTGTCGTAGTAATCGGATGCCTGTTTACGGATGTAATCCATGGCATGTAACAGAAAACCACCCGAACCGCAGGCAGGATCAAGGACGAGTTCTTCATGGTGCGGTGTAACCATATCAACCATAAACTCAACCACCTGACGAGGTGTGAAATACTGTCCGATTTCACCCTTGAAAAAATTACCTAAGAACCGTTCAAAAGCAATGCCTTTTACATCTAAGTCAGTTTCGTTGAGGCTAATTCCCTGCAAGTGATTGACAACAGAAAACAGTCTGTTTTCATCAATTTCAATATTCTCCCTAAACACCTCTGGGTCTTGTGCTTTTGCTTCTTGATAGAGCGCATTAATTCGGTTCGCAACGGATTCTGGTTTTTCATGCGTCTTAATCTGGAAGTCATAAGGTTCACCGTCTCGTCTCGCCTTCTTTTCATCTCGAATTTTGATAAAGAGAATTTTGGCGAGTTCATCAAATGCCTGTGTCGGTGCAAATTTTCCGCCTTGCCAGAGCGTGTCATGACATTTCTCAAGAACGCGAATGAGTTCGCTTCTTTCAATAACGGAGGGTTCCGAACGCGGGATACCTTTTAGATATCGCCATTCTTGGACTTTGCCGTATCCTACCGGCGGATCGGCGATAATATTTTCAGTGCGTTCACCCGATTTATAGTTTTTAACATCGAAAGATCTACGCGTGTTTCCTGCAACAACGACAGCGTAATGTCCACTTAAAGAGTTGCAATTGCCAAAAGCCTGTTCGATCGCCTGATCGAATTCTGCCTCAGAAATTTCAGCCTTTTTGCACTCAATCACGATAAAAGGATCTTTCTTGTTGTCATCTTGGAAAACGACAATGTCGGCGAGATCGGAAGGTGTCCTGCGTGGAACAGTTACCTCTAAATCTATTCGGTTTTGGGAGTATTGAAAATGCTCGATGAGTTCAACGTAAAATCTCGCGCGGACCTGTTCTTCTGGGTCAGTAAATCTATATTTTTTCTCGGGAGCAATATAGCGGATTGTTGTTCCTTCGTTGAGGAGTTCGATATAGCCTTTTTGTTCTCCGATGTGGAGGAAGTCGGTTTGGTCGTTTCTCACTTATGTATAC
>VYCT01000120.1 GCA_009843785.1 Candidatus Poribacteria bacterium
ACCTAAGCGATTGGCATCATAATCGCAGGATGACTTATTTAATATAGATTTACACAGCGTGAAGGTTGATAATAGCACGGAGGTAAACATGCCGAATTCTGATTACAAAATTGGTGTTGTAGGAGTAGGTAGAATGGGGGCGAATATCGCCCGACATCTTAATGACGAAGGGTTTGAAGTGACTGTTGTGTACGATGTCGCAAGCGAACGCGCGGAAGAACTCGCAACAGAAATCGGTGCAACCGCGGCGGAAGAACTTTCAAAGGTTACAGCACTCGCCGATTATATCATTACCGTAGTTACAGACGACGCGGCCATGCGAGAAATCTTCTCTGAAGATGCAGAGGATAGCCTGATTCAAGGTGCCTCGGGCAAAGTCTTTATTAATTGCGCAACGCTCAGTCCGAAAGTCCACGTGGATATCGAGCAGATCGCCGCGAAGCATGGTGCGGAGAGCCTCGAAGGGTGCATGGCGAGTAGTATCACACAGGCACGCGAAGGCACCCTCTACCTGATGTGCGGTGGTAAAAAGGAAACATTCGACAAGACACGCGCAATTCTGGATTCAATGAGCGTTTCGCTCCGTTACATCGGTGCAGCTGGACAGGCAGCACAAGTCAAGGCACTCGTCAATATGGTGATGAACATCAACACTGCAGGACTCGCTGAAGGCCTCGGATTAGGCGCTGCACTCGGATTGGATCTGGCGATGCTACAGGAGGTTTTCGCACAAACAGGTGCAAACTCCCGCGTTTTGGAAACCGATGGGGAGGACATGGAAGCGCGCGATCACGAGTGCTATTTCTCATCTGCCCACGCCTCAAAAGATTCGGGCATCGCGCTCGATTTGGCAAACGATGCTGGTATTTCTCTCCCACTCGCGCAGGCAACGAAGGCGCAGTACGACCGGATGATTGAACTCGGACTCGGCGATCTGGATAAGTCAGGTATCGCTGAACTCACCTTCCCCGGACGGGGGCCAGAGAATTAAAACGTCCGAACCGTTAGTCCTATTCGCGAATTAACCAGAAACCTGCTCGAAATGAAATCGAGAGCAGCGCGGAGGTCAATAGTTAAAAAACCATGCTCAAAGGTGTAATTCTTGCAGGCGGACTCGGCACCCGTTTGTATCCACTTACCAAAGTCACCAGTAAGCATCTCCTGCCAGTCGGCAACGAACCGATGATTTTCCACAGCGTCAAACAACTCACGACAGCAGGAATTAGAGATATTCTTATCGTAACGAATCCCGAATATGTTGGAGATTTCGTGAACACGCTTGGCAGTGGAAAAGACTTCGGGTGCGAATTCACTTATCGGGTGCAAGAAGAAGCAAAAGGTATCGCGCATGCGCTCGCCTTAGCGGAAGGTTTTGCCCGCGGCGGTAGAGCCGTTGTGTTGTTAGCGGACAACATTTTTGAAGCTTCAATCCAGCATGCTGTTAACGACTTTCACGCCCAACACCACGGGGCTCGTGTGTTACTGAAACAGGTGTCGGACCCAGAACGTTATGGCGTGGCAACTTTGAAAGGTAACCATATTGTCGCGATAGAAGAGAAACCGAAGCATCCGAAAAGTAAGTACGCCGTAGTCGGTGCCTATTTTTACGACGCATCCGTATTTGACATCATCCGTACGGTTGAACCGTCAGCACGCGGGGAGTACGAGATAACCGCCGTCAATAACGTTTATATTCATCGTGGTGAACTGGAGTACAGCCTTGTTCACGGCAAATGGGTTGATGCAGGAACCTTCGACTCGCTCACCGAAGCACATCAGATCCTGCTGAATTCCTCGGATTGGCAGTAAGAGGGGTTATCAGTTTGCAGTAACGCCTTTTCAGGAACTTCTCTTGATTCCTTTATCGCGGGAATAGAGGTTTTCTTTTAACAAAACCCTCTTTAACTGACAACCGATAACCGAAAGATTTTTTCAAAAAAATCGTACCGACAACTATTAAAATGGACGAAAAACCGATTTTATCTATTGTGGTCCCGGTTTACAACGAAGAAGACAATGTCCGTCCGCTGTTTGAAAAAATTCAATCGGTTTGCGAGGCAATCGGTGATGCTTACGAAGTGTTATTCGTGGATGACGGAAGTCAGGACAAAACTTTCGCCGTACTTTCAGAACTGAGTAAACAAGAACCACAATTAGCAGTCATCCGATTCAAAAAGAATGCAGGACAGACAGCAGCGATGGCGGCTGGCTTTGAATTCGCACGAGGACAACGGATTATCAGTATGGACGGGGATCTGCAAAATGATCCAGGTGATATGCCGCAGCTGCTTGGAAAACTCGACGAAGGCTACGACTTGGTGTGTGGGTGGCGAAAAGAGCGGCAGGATACATTTTTGACGCGGCGTGTCCCTTCTATCATTGCCAATTGGATCATCGCTCAAGTGACAGGTGTCCCGATCCATGACAACGGATGCTCGCTTAAAGCGTATCGGGCATCGGTTATTAAACAGGTGCCGCTCTATGGCGAGATGCACCGATTTATTCCGGCGATGTCTACAGTGGTCGGCGCGCGTATCGCCGAGATTGTTGTGTCACATCACCCGCGACGTTTTGGAAAAAGCAAGTACGGACTTGGGAGAGTCTGGCGCGTTATGTTGGATATTATTGCGTTCAAGTTCATAATCTCTGTCTTTACATCGCGCCCAAAATCACAAAAACCGAAAAGACTGTGGCAACGGTTATCAGATGTCCTTTTTAATCGGGAGCAGAGAGCATTCCGTGCTGCCGCGATTTTAAGCCTTCCTTTTTTCATTTTAGGGCGCATTCTATTTGCGACTGCAAATATTGCATCATTTAGCTGCTTCGGTGTAGCAGTCGCTTTATTGGGACTTGGATGGCTGACAGAAAACAAAATCCAACAGGCGAAACGGAAGTTACCTGAACTGGGGAAACTCGCTCGATTTTTCATCTTTAGATGTAAGCGGAGACCCGTTCGGCTTTTTGGTCCGACCAGCGTGATGTTGCTGATACTCGGCGGGATCCTATTCATTCCGCAGGTGGGTTCATTATCATTGAAAGTGTTGAAGATTACAGCACTAAACTTGAGTTCTATTTCTATCACAACCGGAATTTTGGTGTTCTGCTTTGGACTTTTCGGTGAACTCATCGCGTATGCGAATGCGAAACGGGTAAAAGACTACACCGTCGAAACATTTTTGAATACTAACAACGAAGGGACCTGTAGTGAATCGTCTTCCTGAGAGCGAAATCTGGCAAAATTGGCGCGATGAATTCCCGGTAACCGAAACTTACATTTATATGAACCATGCCGGCGTTGCACCGTTATCGCGCCGGGTACGAGATGCAATGGCAGGATTCATAGAAGATGCAACGCTTTACGGGGCAGTGCATGCTGACGATTGGGCAGAAGCAGCAGAGGCATGCCGTGTGTCGGCATCACGGCTTATCAACGCTAACACCACCGAAATCGCATTTATGAAGAATACAACACAAGGTATTCTCATCGCTGCAAATGGTATTGACTGGCAAGAAGGCGACAATGTCGTCACAACAGCGGTCGAGTTCCCAGCGAATGTTTATCCGTGGTGGTGTTTGAAAGAGCGTTACGGTGTTAGCACGCGCATGGTACCAGAACGCGATGGACGTATCTATGTTGAGGATATGGCTGCCGCGATTGATCAACGGACGCGCGTTTTAACGATCAGCCATGTGGAATTCGCCTCCGGTTTCCAAAACGACCTTGCAGCACTCGGTGAACTGTGCCGAGAACGCAATATTTGGTTTGTTGTGGACGCTATTCAGAGTCTGGGTGTCGTTGAAGTGGATGTGAAATCCTGTAACGTTGATATTCTCGCCGCTGATGGACACAAGTGGTTATTAGCACCAGAGGGAGCGGCGATATTTTACTGTGCCGATGAGAGACGGGAACAGTTGATTAACACGAATGTCGGTTGGGCAAGTGTCGTCAATCCGCGTGATTTTCTCAACTATGACCTAACCCAGAAACCGGACGCAACCCGTTTTGAAGAAGGGTCTTACAACAGCGTCGGATTATATGGACTTAAAGCGGCGATAGATTTACTGCATGACATCGGTATCCCTGCAATTAAAGCACAGGTTTTGGAACTCACGGCGCGCTTAATAGCAGGATTGGCGGCGAAAGGCTATCGTGTTATCACACCAAGAGCAAACGCGAATCGAGCGGGGATCGTCATCTTTGAAAGTGAAAGGCATACACCCGCTGAAATCTACGAAACGCTTTACACCGAAAACATAATTACAGCAGAACGCGGAAGTGGTGTCAGAGTCTCACCCCATTTTTATAATACAACATCCGAAATTGAACGCCTGCTTGAAGTACTGCAGGAGGTTTAACGCGTAGCGAAGATACTCAAGCATTTAAACTAAGGAAAAAAAATTGGAAACCATACATACACAAGAAACTATTCAAGCGCATGTCGTGAGGACTGTCTTAACAATTTGCCTATCGCTTACCCTCGGATCTCTGCTGATGCTCAGTGCTTGTACAATGCCAGGGGGCAATCAGAAGATTAGCAAGATCCGCCTCTCTATTCAAAATACGTTACCTATCAAGCGGAAAAATGTTCCGATTGTGTTGACGCGAGCCCAACTCCGAAATGTGAACCCCGACTTCTCCTTTAAAGCCTATTCGGTCGTCACTGGAAAAGCCCCACAGGAAGTGATGATTCCAGCACAAGCAGATGACTTGGATTATGATGGAGAAGGCGATCAGCTCTGTTTCCTACTCAATTTGGCAGAGGAAGAGACGAAAGAGGTATCAATCCTTTACGATCCAACTGTTAAAGCGACGTTAACACTCGATATCAATAAACAGACGCGAGCGGCGATCTTTCCTGAATTGAACGCAGTCGCGGCAATGGAATCTAATTTAATCGCGTATCTGCTAAAGTCGAACGGCGCATTGATCGCGTACGGCAAAAAACGGGTGGAACTTTTCAGTATGGACGCAATGTTTCAATATGAATTAGATCCCCAGAGACCGCTCTCACCGGACCTCAGGCACCACTTTGAGAGTAACAATATAACCCTCTCCCAGCAGGTTCAAATAGAGGCGGTACAGGAACCGGAGCAACAGTGGATCGTACGCGATCTTGAGAATCAAGAGACCTACTTTATCCGCAAATCTTATGACAGCGAGGTTTCCGATCTCGGTCAGGAAACGCAGACAGATGGACAGTTGAATGTCGCTCAATCAATTGGGTTATCGCTGAACGCGCTGCTCGATCCTGAAACCACCGATATGATAGTGCTAAACCGCAGTGAAGATTTAATAGGCTGTGGCGGGATCGCACTGTGGCATAAAGAAACTGAAAAGATGATCCCATTACCTGCTGAAGGCGACTACGTCCGGATTCTTGCCAACGGTTCGATTCGCTCTGTTGTTCAAAGAATTGTCCCAGAGTGGAATATCAATGGTGAAATCCGTCGATTAACATCAACGTCCTTCATCTATGGCGAAAACCCGTGGATTGAACACTATATCCATATTGATGGAGACTTACCGACAGGTTATGCTATCGCCACAGGTATACCGAATTTGGAGGGGGGGTATAAAAAGGACAAAGAACAAGGGTGGATATGGAGTTGGGGAACAGATCCGAGGGGCATGGACACGCTCGGCATCGCGATCATTGTCCCCGACGGTTACAACACACATAACACAAGCATGTCCGAGAAAGCCGACCTTTTGCCGGTCATCCTGACACCTGATACCGAAGGCAGGCTCAACTATCGTGTATTCGCTATCTGGGGTGGCGGTATTGACGGCATTGAAACCGAAACAGCATTCGCCGAACACCTCCAACGTACAACGACTGCGTTGAACACACCGCCCCGCATCAAGTTCTTACCGAAAGAAGAAGAAAAATAGAGGTGAGGTTATCTCGCCCCTACAATCGGAGAAATTATGATTATCAAAGAAGAGTGTCTACAACTCATCGCAAACCAACGCACAGATGAAATCGTTGTCACAACGATGGGAACTACAGTGCCGTGGGGCAAAATATCGACACACCCGTTGGACTATGCCTCCGTCGGGAGTGCGATGGGACACGCCGCCGATTTCGCGCTCGGCATCGCACTCGCAAAACCGGACAAAAAGGTAGTTGTGCTTAACGGCGATGGTAGCATGCTGATGTGTTTAGGCACGTTAGCGACAATCACCGCCTTGAATACACCACCACCGAACTATCTGCTTTTTGTCTGTGACAACGGCACCTACGAGGTAACGGGCAACCAACCGGTGCCCGATGGTAATGCTGGGTTCAGTTGGTCTATGATTGCAAAAGGTACCGGTTTTGAACGGGTTTATGAATTTGATGATTCGGACACGCTTGCAGCCGACCTGTCGAAAATCTGGCATGAAACCGGACCCACTTTCGTGAGTCTGAAGATCGCGCAAGCATACGAACCACCCCCAGATCGGTGGGGCGGTTTTCCTTATCCATATCTCCAAGAATCGCTCGCGGCATCTACACATAAACTCAGACAGGCACTCGCAGGGTAGTAGGCACGTTCCATCGTGCCGTAACCTATAGGAACAATTATGGCAACCCCCACAAAATTAGAAACTCGACGGATGGGACGGACTGAGATGCAACCGAATGCGCTCGCTCTGGGCGCAGCGTGGCTGTGGCAGAAACCGGATGCTGAAGTTATTGGTGCAATCCGGCGCGGCATTGAACTCGGTATTAATTATATCGACACTTATCCGGGGCACGCGGAACATCTCTGGGGAGAAGCACTCTCCGACGGATTGAGAGAAAAGGTCTATTTACAAGCAAAGGTCGGCACGCATCCAGAGCGACGGAAAGATTTCTCCGAAGATGGCACACGCTGGAGCATCACGAACAGTCTCAAAGACCTTCGTACGGATTACCTTGATGCCGTGCTTATTCACGACCCGAATGATATGGAGAGCGTCCTGTCACCCGGTTGTGCTTTGGATACACTGCTTGAGATGAAAGCAGAGGGTTATATTCGGCATATTGGTGCTGGCGTACGTTCCCATGAATTTCACAAAGAACTCATCGAAACGGGGCATATCGACATTATCCTTACCTTCTTAGACTATACGTTGTTATCGCAGTCTGTAGCAGAGACGACCTTGCCGTTGGCACGCGAACACGATGTCGGTATTATCCTCGCGAGTCCACTGGGTATGGGGAGCTTGACAGGGGCGGAACCGAAGGTTGAAGAGGAACGCCGACGCAATCCTGATGCGGAACCGAAGGCTTACGCCATGTGGAAGTGGTGTCAGGAACGTGATGTCAATATCCGTCACTTGGCGATGCAATTTTGCCTCGCTGCCCCGATAGAGGGCGTTGTTATGTTCGGTCCGGCTGACAGAGCACAAGTGGAAGACGGATATGAAGCGGCAACGGCTGACATCTCAGAGGATATTTGGGAGGCATTTGAGGTGGAATTCGGTATCAGGCGTGGTATGTAGGAGATTTTACGCTTTTTGTGCGACCATGCTTGCAAGGATACCGAGAATTCTGTCGCATCGCTCAAGCATATAAGTTTCCATGTCAATGTGGAGTCGTTTTCCTTCCAATTTGAGGAAGAGCCAATGCGTCCCTGTTGTGGTAGCCCCATAAACACATGAAATGTCGTTCTCTTGTTCGGTATTAAAGCGTTGCGCAGCGATCATCTCCGCCGTGCACTGCCCGAGGCCTATTATGAGGTCATCTTTCTTGGCTTCAACAAGGATAATAACAGGGGACTCCAAATAATACTGGTTTGGAGACAAACTCACCAGAAAATCACATACCCCTGTCAAATCGTTTTCGGTATCTACATTGAAGTCAATACCGGAAAAAAGACTGATACGATGCTCAAAGTGCTCCCGGAGTTCAACGAGGATATCGGCGACTATCATCTCTGACTTTGCCTTCTCTGTCCCGATCGCAACGGCTAACGGGACCTTCTTTGCCAACGCCTTGATGAGTTCCGAACTCGGCTCCACCAACTCTGTTTCGGCAAAGATGCCTATAGACTGAACTATTTCCAATTGAAACGTTTTTTGTGCTGCTTGTAAAGTGAAATTGCTATAAGCCATGTGTTGAGTCCTCCATGTAATCTTAGTATCCACTTTGTCCACTGAAAAACAGATGGATACAGAAACAGGATCACACCTTATGCTTTTACACCCGCTGCCAAATCTGACGCGAATTCCTTCACTGCGGTGAGTAATTTCGCCTCGTCGTTGATATGCTTCTCATAAACATTGATAATAGCACTCGCCACAATCGCCCCATCAGCCAGTTCAGTGACTTGTTTTGCCTGCTCAGGCGTTGATATACCGAAACCGACACTAATCGGTTTATCTGTATGTTTTCGTAATTCTGCGATCATCGGCGCGACTTCGTCTGATAATTTTGTCCGCGCACCTGTTACACCCGTTACTGAAACACAATAGATAAATCCAGTACTGACGGATGCAATTAATTTCATTCGTTCTGGTGGGCTTGTCGGCGCGACTAGGAAAATCGTGGCGAGGTTATATTGTGGGGCAACTTCAAGCAGTGGCTGTCCCTGCTCTGGTGGCAGGTCTGGCACGATGAGACCGTCAACGCCTGCTTCTTGTGCTGCTTTGCAAAATGCCTTCTCTCCCATCCGAAAGATCGGATTATAGTAACTCATGAGAGCAATCGGGATGTCTGTCTCTGGACGGAGGGATGCCACGATCTCCAGAATCTCTTGGAGTGAGATGTTATGTGCGAGTGCACGTTCACTTGCACGTTGGATGGTCGGTCCGTCTGCAATTGGATCGGAAAACGGGACACCGAGTTCAATAAGGTCTGCGCCTGCTGCCTCAAGTGTGAGGAAGAGTTTGGGGGTAAGTTCGGGGTTCGGATCTCCCGCGCAGACGTAGGGCATAAATGCCCTCGCCCCTCGGTCTCGGAGTTCTTGAAATTTTTGGTCAATTCGATTCATGGGTATATGTGAGTCTCGGCTTCCTGTTGCGTTTTTTTAATTATACCCTGCCCACATTGAATTGTCAAGGAGAGTTGTTAGACAGTTAGACAAATATAATCAGGCAGTTTTTAGTTTTTGATCTGTTTTAAGTAAGCATCACAACTGGGAAGCAGGGACTAAAGCCAAGGCCACTTGAAAGGCAGATTCAAACTACGGAAAAACTAATTCAAGACCGTTGCAATCTTTCTCATGAACGGAACGCTTAAGACTCATCATGTTCATGGAGACAGCCATGTCATCTCTCGCAGCACAAACCGTTTTTACTCCAGAGGAATATCTTGCCTCGGAACGCAAGGCGACACTGAAAAGTGAATATATTAGCGGTGAAATACTCGCTATGTCTGGAGCGAGTAACGCGCACAATCTCATCACGTTGGATATAGGAACTGAACTTAACATCCAATTGCGAGGGCGTGAATGCTTAGTCTACACCAGCGATATGCGCATTCGGACTAGTCCGGTGGGTTCGTATTTTTATCCAGATGTGGTTGTTGTTTGCGGCAAACCCCGCTTTGAGGATAATGTCTTTGACACACTTCTCAACCCTGCTCTTGTGATAGAGGTGCCTTCGCCATCAACCGAAGTGTATGACAAAGGCGAAAAATTTAGGCACTATCAAGAACTCGCTTCTTTGCAGGAATACATTCTCGTTTCACAGGATAGGGTTCGGGTTGAACAGTATCACCTTGCCAAGACACAGTGGGTGCAGACCGAGCTGCACGCCCTTGAAGGTGTGTTAAGCCTTGCTTCTATTGGATGCGAATTACCATTGCAAGACATCTACAGACGCGTTCCTGAAGTCATTTCATAATTTCTTGAATTACCTTCGCCTATCTTTCCAAAGATAGGCTTCGTAGCGAAGCATTCAAGGAATTGCCTTTTCCAACATAACGGTTTGTCTGACAAAATCAATCTGTAAGCGGTATTTTCGCAGCAAACGAGTCCCTATAAGAATGTCACTACCAGCAACAAAGGTTGCCTCTGCCGGAACCATTTCGCCATCAAACAGGAAATTAACCCGATAAAGTTTTTCTTCAAGCGTTTGCCCACCGGCTAATACAGAAATTACTTCTCCTATATATTGAGGATTTAACGCTTCTTGCAACGTTTCAGGCAATTCTAAGTCTCCGTTGAAGCCCGTATCAATAGTCGCTGCCCATTCTTGTCCAGCAATGGAAAGAGTGATTGTTGGCACCCCTGTATCCAACACCGTTCCTTGAATCACCTTCGCCCACCTTTCCAAAGATAGGCTTCGTAGCCGACGCGTTGAAAGAAAAGTGGAGAAGTCAAGCCTTCAGTTTCGCGCTTTTTGACGATTTCTATAGCAGAATCGCCGAACCAAATTCGTCCACTTTTCGGATCTATGCCAGCTGTCTGACCAATTCGTTCAGTAATATCGTGTTGTTTTTGGTATTCCGCCCAGATACGCTTGGCATTGCGTGAATCGGCTTCTGTCCAATCCGAGTGCTTCATTGTTGATTTCTCCTTTCTGTTGCAAGCACAGTTTGAGACTGAGATTTTCCAACTAAAGAATACCACCAAACTTGAGCAATGTCAAATTGAATTCACCAGGTCGGTGTGTAAAAGGTTAGGTCCCGATGTCTAACGCTTCATCAATACGCTCAAGAACCCACTTCTCAATAAGTTCACCCGCTGGGATACCGCGTTCCTCAGCAAGTGTTATCACAACCTCGGCGTGTTCAGCTGTTAGCCAGACAGAGGCTTTGAATTCATCGCCCTGTTTCAAGAGCGCGCCCTCCTGTTGCTGCATCTCTTGGGCTGCGAAGTATTCATAGTCATCGTAAACATCTTCGTATTCTTCAACTTCGGGATCTATAATGTGTTTAAGCATTATGGGTTCCTCCTAAAAACAAATGCCTCATTCTCAAAATCAACAGCGATTGCATCGCCACCGTGGAAAGTGCCTTCCAGCATTTGGATCGCCAACGGGTTGAGAATATCCCGCTGGATTGTTCGGTGAAGCGGTCGCGCGCCGTATACCGGATCGAAACCACGTTTTACAAGTGCGTCGTTTGCCGATTCAGAGAGCGTTAAGGTCATCTCCTTTTCAGCAAAGCGATGACTCAACTGCGTCAGTTCCAGCGTAACAATCCGTTTCAACTCGTCAATACCGAGCCGGTCGAAGATAACCAGATCGTCGATACGGTTCAGGAATTCAGGTTGAAAATGTGACTGTACGGCTTCCATTACCTTCCGACGAATCTCTTTCCCGTCCAAAAGCGCATCGCTAATCCACTGGCTACCGATATTAGAGGTCATGATGACAACAGCGTTCTTGAAATCGACGGTACGTCCTTGCCCATCCGTCATTCTACCATCATCAAGCATCTGGAGCAAGACGTTGAATACCTCTGGATGTGCCTTCTCCACTTCGTCGAGCAGGATGACGCAATACGGGTGTCGTCGGACGGCTTCAGTTAACTGCCCACCTTCATCGTAGCCGACGTACCCAGGGGGTGCGCCGATTAATCGAGAGACGGTGTGCTTTTCCATATACTCGCTCATGTCAATCCGCGTCATGGCGTTCGCATCGTCAAACAAGAACTCAGCGAGTGATTTGGCGAGATGCGTTTTACCGACACCTGTGGGTCCCATAAAGAGAAAAGAACCGAGCGGTCGATCGGGGTCGCCGAGACCGACACGGGCACGTCGAATTGCATTAGAAACAGCACTCACCGCCGCATCTTGTCCGATCACCTGCTCCTGCAAACGTTCTTCCATGTGGATTAGCTTCTGTGTTTCGCCCTCCATAAGCCGGTAAACAGGGATACCGGTCCACTTCGCCACAATTTCAGCAATGTCTTCCGCGCCGACCTGTTCTTTGAGCATCTGTGTACCTTGCGCATTCGCTTCCATAGTTTCGCGGACACGATTGAGTTGTGATTCTAATTCCGGTATTTTGCCGTATTCCAGTTCTGAGGCTCCGGCGAGATTTCCAGAGCGTTTGGCTTGCTCCGATTCAATACGGAGTGCCTCGATCTGCTCCATTAATTCGCCAATCTGCGTTAAACTCGCTTTTTCGTTCTGCCATGCGGCTTTGAGTGCGTCCGCTTGTTCTTTGAGCTCGGCGAGTTCAGCAATCAGTTTTTCAAGACGTTGCTGTGATGCGCTGTCCTCCTCTTTCTCCAGTGCTTGCTGCTCTATCTGGAGTTGTATGATGCGCCGTTCCACTTCGTCAATCTCCTCCGGCACGCTGTCGATCTCAATCCGTAGGCGCGACGCGGCTTCGTCTACCAAATCCACGGCTTTATCGGGTAGGAACCGTTCCGAGATATAACGTTTTGAGAGCGTAGCAGCAGCGACAATAGCGTTGTCCTGAATTTGCACGCCGTGATGCGTTTCATAACGCTCCTTCAAGCCGCGCAGAATCGCGATTGTGTCTTCAACCGAGGGCTCCTCAACTTGGACGAGTTGGAACCGGCGTTCCAAGGCAGCGTCCTTCTCAATGTGTTTGCGATACTCATCAAGCGTCGTCGCACCAATACACCGCAATTCGCCGCGTGCCAATGCGGGTTTGAGCATGTTAGACGCATCGACAGCACCTTCTGCGGCACCCGCGCCGACGATGGTATGGAGCTCGTCAATAAAGAGAACAACTTGGCCTTCCGCCTGTTCTACATCCGCAAGGACAGCCTTTAAACGATCCTCAAATTCACCGCGATACTTGCTACCCGCGATGAGCGCGCCCAAATCAAGCGCGATGAGCCGTTTTTCATGGAGACTCTCTGGAACATCACCGTCAGCGATACGTTGTGCTAACCCCTCCACAATCGCTGTTTTTCCGACACCGGGTTCACCGATCAGGACAGGATTATTTTTCCGTCTTCGAGAAAGTACCTGCATTACGCGTCGGATTTCATCATCACGTCCGATGACCGGGTCGAGTTTACCTGAAATCGCCTCTTGGGTGAGTTCCCTACCGAATCGCGTAAGTGCTTGGTATTTGTCCTCTGGATTCTGATCAGTGATGCGTTGGTTCCCGCGGATGTCAACGAGTGCCTTGAGGATCTTATTCTTTGTCACACCAGCTTCGCAAAGAATTTTACCCACTTCGGTCTGCTTTGCTTCGGTACACGCTATCAGGAGATGCTCCGTGCTAACGTACGCATCTTTGAGTGCTGTTGCCTCTTTGAATCCAGCATCCAAAACGGATTGTAGGGCATGGCTGATACGCATTTCGGAGGCGGTCCCTTGTACCTCAGGCATCTTTTGAACGGCAGTCTCAATTGCCAATGTAATTCCTGCAAGATCAACACCTAATTTCTGAAAAATCGGTGTGACAATCCCATCTATTTGTTTGATGAGTGCCAACATCAGGTGTTCAACGCTAAGTTCGGGGTTCTGCGCATCCGCTGCTAAATTTTGTGCTGCTTCGAGTGCTTCTTGTGCTTTAATTGTGAATCTATCAAATCTCATGATGAACCTCCTCGTCGTTCGTATTTCATGTAAATTGCAACGATATTTATATTAGAGCAAGATTCATGCCATTTTTTTCCGCTTTGGCGGTCGAAGACGGGTCATTGCACACCAAAGTCCGTGCCACTTTGGCATCCAATTTGCTAATCTGGCAGGAAAACAGATCAATTAGGACAATTTATCATTTTTTATTTATGGCCCCTGGTCTTTCCTCCACTTCGTTTCGGACAGGTTTCTGGTTAATTCTTGACCAAGTTTGAGGATTTACAGGGTTATCTTACTTTTACTTCTGAAAGGGGTTCGGTTACGACAAGTTCTTGGTTCACCGTGAGGTTCTCCAACACCTGCACAACACCGCTTTGCCAACGAATTTCAAGTTTATCAACGACATCTTGCTCCCCGACCCCGAGAAGCACCCTCGGATCGTTGCTACTGAGGTAGCTGGAACCCATACGGACTTCGCGCGTCTGGGATTCAGAGCCGATGGTCAATGTTATGCGTGCCCCAATGCCGTCGCGATTGCTGCGGGTGCCGATGAGTTTGACGCGGAGCCAGTGATTGGAGGTCTGGCTTTCATTGCGGAGGAGCGTCACTGTGCCGTTCAACTGTGTAACCAGTAGGTCTGTGTCGCCATCGTTATCGTAATCTCCGAAGAGGGTACCGCGGCTGACAGCAGGACGGTCATCAAATCGGACTTCAGCAAAAGTGGCATCGCCTTGATTCCAGAAAAGTTGATTGGGCTGCCTATACGAAAGCACATCTGTGGTCTGCTCAACAGTCGGAAAGATATGCCCATTCGCGACGAAAATATCGAGATGCCCATCGTTATCCGCATCGAAAAATCCGGTGCCGAATCCTAAAGAGAGGTAACTCTCCTCACCGAGTTGTGCTTTATAACTCACATCAGTGAAAGTTCCGTCACCGTTATTCCGATAGAGGGTATTTGTCTCATAAGAGAAATTGGTGACGAAGAGATCGAGAAAACCGTCGCCGTTGTAATCACCAGCATCAACGCCCATACCGGCCTGAGCGATGCCATCTGCACTATAGGCACAGCCTGTGAGGATGGCGATCTCGGCAAAAGTGCCATCGCCTTTGTTATAGAAGAGGTAGTTTGGTGTGTCGTCGTTGGCAATGTAGAGATCGGGGTTACCATCTGCGTCAAAGTCTGCGGCAACAACGCCTAACCCTTTGCCGAGGAACATGCCACCGGGATCTCGAACGTTTGCAGCCTCGGTGACATCGGTAAAGGTGCCATCACCGTTGTTACGGTAGAGTCTATCGGGCGCGCCTTCAAAGTGTTTTGGATGGCAGTAACCGCGTACCTTCTCGGTTGCACCGAACGCGGGAGCCTCGAAACAGGGAGGATAGGAAACATCTAATTTGTAGTTGAGGTAGTTAACAACATAGAGATCAAGGTCGCCATCCGAGTTGTAATCAAAAAAGGTCGCGCTACTACTCCAAAGCGAATCTCCTGTGCCTGATTTATCGGTGACATCGGTGAACGTACCGTCGCCGTTGTTATGATAGAGTCGGTTCGCACCGAAATTAGTTACGTAAATATCCACGTAACCGTCATTGTCGTAATCTCCGCATGCGACACCGTGTCCATAACTCCCTTGATTATCAATACCGGCTGACGGAGTGGCATCTGCGAAAGTGCCATCGCCATTATTGCGGTAAAGCATACTTGCCGCAGCACTATTGACGAGATAGAGATCAAGGTCGCCATCGTCGTCATAATCAAGGAATGCGCCGCCTGCACCGAGTGTCTCAGGAAGATGAAATTCGCCAGCTGCGCCATCTGCGTGTTTAAAGTAAATACCAGCAACATCGGTAACATCTGTGAAATGAATAGGAGATTCTATTGGTAGTGCGGGAAATGGTGTCAGCGTAAGGAGTAGGGCAGAAATTGCCGTAACTAAAACCAGCCAACGGGAATAGCAACTGTAAAAACTATCTCGTTTTGAAGAGGTGTTAGACGCGAGTACATCCATAATGTGTGCGTTTCATCAAATTTTAGTACCGACCGTGTCATACATCTCCGCGATCAATTCAAGAATGTCAGGGGCTTTGGCAAGGTAAGGTGCCTTTGCCTGTTCTTTAATATCTGCGGGGATCCCATGTAGTGCCTCAGCGATAGCACCGGCAATTGCCCCGAGCGTGTCAGAATCACCACCGAGAGAGATTGCATTACGCACAGCGTCTTCATAATTTTCGGATTCCAAATCGCCGATAACTGCACCCAGCATGTTGTCATCCTTTAAAGCAGTGTAGGGCTGAGGTACGGAAACCTCGCCCTACAACACAAACATAAATAGAAATAAGTTCTATTGGCGTGTTCGCTGTGCTTTGATACTTGCCCATGTCGTGGTAAATTTGTCTTGCGGTTCAACGCTTACGACAGGTGCTGCATACTCGGCAAAATCAGATGCATCAAAAGCGGAATTGTAGACGATGACCTCATCAATGATACCGCCAAAGTAGTGAATATTGGTACCTGCGCCATCTTCATCGTGGAAAACAGCATTAGCGTTGACGTGCCCGATCCCGATATCGTCGCCGTGCCCGAAAAGCGCGCCGCCATCTTCACTTGCGACCAATTCGCCATTCAGCCACATCTCGAATTTATTCGGTTCAACTGCGTTTGTGGCATCCCGAATAACTAAAGCGACGTGATACCATTTTCCGGACTCTACAGGCGCAGAGGGAAAGGCACCGGGCCACTGGTATTCGGCACGGTTCCATCCAGCGACATAGACTTGCCCGTCAAAGACATTAAGGACAAGACCGCGTGTCCGTCCACCTTCTTCAAAAATCGTCTGCTTTTGTTCGGTAATATCGACATCTGTGCAGTTAAAATAAGCAGCGATCGTCCGATCAGTGTAGAAGTTAGGTTGTGCGAGCGTATTGATACCGACGGAATCAGGGAGTTTGACGCCATCGTCTACACCGTCAAAAAGCAATGCCGTGCCGACAATCCCGTCAACAACTTCTGGATCACCGACGATGTTTCCATTCAACCCTTTCCCGGAGGTGTCTGCGGCATCGCCATTGTCAAAGTTCCAAACGCCTTCTACAGTTGCTTCATCTTTCGCAGCGTAAGTCGCTACGGCTACCAACATGATTAAAACGCTGAAAAGAAAAATAAAACGATATTTTGCCATTTTGGCATATCTCCTTTATAAATTATCATTGTTAAAAACGCAATTTTGATGTTGAGGTTACTTTTGCGTTCGTTGGGCTTTCAGAGTTGCCCAGGTCGTTGTGAATTTACCTTGTGGCTCAACGCTGAGTGGCTGCGCGAGTTTGGCAAAATCGCCCTCGTCAAAAGCGGAACCGTAGACGACGACTTCGTCGATCAAACCAGCGAACCAATCAATGTTGGTTCCAGAACCGCCTTCATCATGATAGACTGCATTCTGATTGGTGAATCCGATCCCGATGTCGTCCCCGTGTGCGTGGAGTTGACCACCTTTCTCCTGAGCGATGCGTTTACCATCAAGCCACATCTCAAACTTCTTGCTCTCTACTTTACCCGATGCATCTCGAATGACTAAACCGACATGATACCAACGCTTCGACTTAACATCGGCAGAGGGCCATTCACCGTTCCAGTTATATTCAGCGCGATTCCAGCCGCCGACATAAACTTTTCCATCATACACATAGATGACTAAACCGCGTGTCCGTCCACCCTCTTCGTAGATCACCTGTTTGCGATCATCAATCCCGACATTATCGCAGTTGAAGAGCGCAGCAATCGTCCGGTTAGTATAAGGACCAACTGTGTTTATGTCCGCGGAATCCGGAACTTTTATACCATCATCTTCACCATCGAACTTCAACGCTTTTCCAGCGATACCGTCAACGGCTTTCGGAGCTCCAACAATATTACCGTTAAGTTTTTTCTTTGAAGTATCATCAGCACTACCATTGTTAAACGTCCAATTTGCGGCAACTGTTGCTTCATCGCGCTGCGCGTCCGCTGATATAATTGGCAACAATGCCCATAGTAGCAGGACAACACTCCATGTGTAAATTATTCGTCGAATCACTTCTACGTATGCCTCCTTCTTATACGGTTTTCCACCTTTTTAGCGTGTTAAAGTTAATCTTTTTGAGGTGGATGTATCCGTGTTTCCAGATTTTGAATACATAATCTGCGCTTAATTAGTCAATGTACCCAAGCCTAAAGACTTGGGCTTGTAGAAAACAGCAGTAATTGTGTTGTGTTCTCCAAACCCACGTCTCGTGCTTCGTTTGTGTTTCTCGCTTCATAGAGGTCGGTAACCCAACGCTCTCCACGATGGGCGCAAGCCGCCCGTAAGAGTAGGTTTATCGCAGCGTTGTGGTCGCGGTCTAAAGCCATGCCACAAAAACTACAATCAAAGGTGCGTATCGCCAGCGAAAGTTTCTTTGGCGACTTCTTACCGCAACACGAGCATGTTTGCGAGGTATTCTTCGGGGCAACTTGGTGGAAATGGAAACCGTCTCTTTCGGCTATGTTTCCACACCACTCAAAGAATGTTCCCCAAGACGCGTCGCTGATACTCTTGCTGAGGTGTTTGTTCTTGACCATGTTAGATATGCCTAAATCCTCTGCCACCAACACATTATTTTCCAAATAGTGGTAGAGTTTGTAAACGAGTTTGCCGATAAAGTCTTTGCGTTTGTTTCTGGTCCGCTCGTGGTGTAATGCGAGTTTGTGTTGTTGTTTCTTTCTTCGATGGCTACCTTTTTGCTTTCGAGAAAGGTCTTTGGAGTGTTTGCGCAGTAAGCCTTCTGCTTGGCGATACCAGCGCGGGTTGTCCTCTTTTTCGCCTTCAGAGGTCGTCAAGTAATGTGTCGTGCCAACGTCAACCGCAACAGCGTCCGTCGGTTCAACTTTTGGCGTGTCGGGTATCTCACAGGAGATATGGGCATACCAGCCACTCGCTTTTTTGACGAGTGTTATCTCTTTGGGGTCACCTTGTAGAGGGCGGTGCATGCGTATCTTGACTTCGCCTAACTTCGGCACTTTTAAGCGATTGTGCCTAAAAGGGGTCTCTATTATCGGGTTCTCACGAATGCGTATCGTCTGTTTGTCAGTGTCTTTCGTCTTTTTACGAACAACTTTGGTATATTTGCGAAGACTCCATGTCAGGGAACGCACACGTTTTTTGTGGCGAGGATACCCTTTTTTCCCGTCTCCGTTCTGACAACGTTTGCGGAACGCAGTAAAGGCTTTCTCCGTCCTTCGCAACGTGTGGTTCTGAAAATCTTGTGGCACTTCACGAAAATCGTCATACTTCTCACGGGCTTGCGTTAGGAGTGTTTGCTGGTCGGAAAGCGACACGAAACGCCCTTCGGTCTCATACGCAACAAGTCTATCGTGGCGCGCAGAGTTCTGAAGGTCGCAAAGGTGGTCAAGCCACTCAAACAATGTTGTTTCCTGTGTTTTCGTAGGATACACAGGAAGAAATGTCAATCTCATGGCGTATTTTCTTGTATCTTGTCTTTATCCCCTTTACAGTGGGAGGCAGACACATTACCAAGCGGTAATGCTGTGAATGTCTGCCAACAAGATATAGATATTAAACCACAATTTACGAAAAATGTCAAGTGTTTTTTTCTATTCATGTTAGACGTTTGGTCTAATTCACAAGGGCGGTTTTTCCTCCCAAAGCTAAAGCGTTGGGATTCCAAAACCGACTATTCCCTTGAAAATTATCAAAATTTTGTCAAGTCAAAACACATAAAAGCATTTAGAGGCACCCGAAACGATATATCGCTGCTACAGTGCTAAAATCAGAATCGCGAGCAAAACTCGCTCCTACAATAAAGGACGAAATGCCTACATTGTCAGCTGCATTGCTACAACAATGCCAAACTCTATCGGGCACTATAGTAACCGAGAAACGCGATGTCTCGTAAACCCCGAAAAAGTTTTCGTCTGACCCCGAGACGACTTTTCGCCCAAGTATCTATATATCTCACTGCATCAGGCGGGTCAAGCTGCGTAAAGTGGCGGGGTTTTCCAATGAAAATGACGGGTCCCCACTGGAATAGGAAGAGCGCGAAACGGAGTTGCGTTTGTAACGCCTTAGGCAATTGCTTAACGAATGCGTCAATAGTAATAACGGGTATATCCAACGCTGTATCACACGGGACTCCCACCATATACGCACATACGGACTTGAGAATTTCGTGTTCAGCCTGCGAGAAAAAGTAGGTGGTACTTACGGTTGGTTTAGGCATCAGATTGTTCACGCGATTGTGACAAGGACTCACACAACTCCCGTGCCTCTATAACCGGTTCTGCTTCGCAAGGACGAATCTCTAACACCTTTAAGACCTCTGAAGGCAATTGTTGAAAGATTTCGTCCCATTCAAGGTCTCCGGTACCTGGTGGATGATAGGCCTCAAGGTCTTGGAGATCGTGCAGGTTTACACCGACGAGATGCTCTGCATAATGCGCAAGCCATTCATCTGCCCAACATATACCGAGTTTTTCCTGTAGGGCTGCATGCCCGACATCGTGCCAATACCGCATCGGACTCCCGTAAAACTTCTCGAAGAAGAGTCCAACCTCATCAAAATTTGGGATTTGATAATAATACGGGCGATTTTCAATAGCGATACAAAGTTCCATGCGTAACGCGCTTTCGTTTAATTCATCAAGACTCCGTAAAACGGCATCGCGGTGTTTTGCCTCTTTGCGTTTCCGCCATTCTGTGGCTTCCGCTACCTTTTGACTGAAGGCTTCAAACTCGCGCTCGCCGTAAGTGTAAAGATCTGTCATCAGATATGATCGGTCGTAGGTATCAACTTCACCGAGATGAAGGACAACCGTTGGAACTTCCAATTCAAGGGCGAGTTCCATCGTTTGGAGGGTCCGCCGGACTGCCTCTTTTCGCGCGTCTGCATTGAGGCTGGAAAGTAAAATCCTGTCCTTTTCTGCGTCCGCTTGGGCGGTTCCGGGAAGGATAGGGCAAAAATTGTGGATGGAGCAGGGCGGATTTTCGCGGAGGGACGGCTTGAGCTGCTCGACCTGATCCGGTGTCAGATGCCTGCTGAGTTCAATTGCCTCAAAGCCGAGATTCTTGAGTTCATCGAACAGAGCGGCACCATCTTGCTGCTTCAAGGCATTCCACATTGTTGAAATTGCTAACATCGTATTGGTTATCAGTTATCAGTTGTCAGTTTGCCTCGCAGTGAGAGTTAAGAGTGCTTTGTAACGGTTACCCAAAAGGGCATGCCCAGCAGCCACGTAATCGAAGACTGACAACTATTGCACAATTACTTTGCGTCCTTCAACCTTCAGTCTACCCTGTGCATACCACTTAATCACCTCAGGGTAGAGTTTGTGTTCCTCCACCTGAATCCGGTTGTGTAAACTCTCCTCGTCATCCGTATCTAAAACCGGAACTGCTGCCTGGGCGATGATGGGACCGGTATCAACACCTTCGTCAACGAAGTGAACGGTGACACCGGCGATTTTCACGCCATAGGCTAATGTATCCGCAACAGGGTGCGCACCCGGGAATGCAGGTAAAAGCGCGGGATGGACATTAATAATCCGATTCTCATATCGTTGGACGAAGCAGGGTTGGAACAGTTTCATAAATCCTGCAAGGACAATAAGTTTCGCTGCATAATGTTCAATAAGGTTTGAAATTTCTGCGTCAAAATCGACACGATTCTTAAAATCTTGAACTTTAACAACGTGTGTTGGTATACTTGCGCGTTTCGCGCGTGTGAGTGCATAAGCCTTCTGCCGGTCACTGATCACAACTGCGATCTCAATACCACTTGTTTCGTCTTGATGTAGCTGCTCAATCAGAGTTTGGAGATTCGTTCCACTCCCTGAGACAAGTACGGCGATTTTCATATTTTTACTGATTAGGTTTCCGCTCCGATTTTTCCGCCCCTTCCCAGTAACAGGTGGGGCCCCTGTCAAAATCGGGTTTTTGATAAATTTCGAGGGTGTTCGTTACGGATAACTGTCCATCCCTTCAGGTTTTAGGATCAGACAGACAATTGATTTGAGCCTCTACCAGTACGAATTGTTTGTCCTTTGCCCCTCTGGGATAGGCACCCAAACACCATGGGTTTTGGTGGCCACCGCTTGTTGAAAATCGTCATAGGTGCCGACAACGCTGACGAGAACCTGTTCTTGCTCTAACATTTGGATAATTGCGAGTGGTGAGTATTCACCTTTCGCTGGCTCATCTGTAACGAGAATGAAATAGGGTTTTGCATTCGAGCGGAGCTTTAGCCGTCGGAGTCCGTCCGCTATAGCGTCCAATAACATCTCATCGTCTTGACACGGCAATTCAATGATTTTTCGGACCTCTTCAAGCGTTTGCGGTGGATTGTAGACGTTGATCATGTTCACAGACGCACGGGACCGGAAACGGACAACACCTATCTGATAGTCTATTAAAGCGTTATCCCAATCCCGAATAAGTATCTCAAGTTGCTGTAAAAAATTTGGGAGTTTATCGTCCATACTTTCGCTACTATCAATGAATAGGATAATATCGACGGGGGCGTAACCGCTATGTTTGAGTACATCGCTGCCGATTTTTGTATAAACGTCGGTCCACTGTGCGTTGCGTAGCGATACAGCTTTTCTTCTCGGATTCATCGATATGTTCGGTCTCTGTGCCGGATTCTGTGCCGTTGGCGATCGTGGATCTTCAGGAATGAGATGCCATTTACCGCCCGTCTTAGCAGCAAGCATCTGATGCTCATCAAGCGGGAGCCCAAGAACATTGACATAGATACCAAACTCTCGGCAATGCGCGATGGTAGCTGCTACACTCAATCCGATTCGGCTTGTGAAAGGTTCATCCCTCACAAGAATAAAATGCTTTTTAGATGTAGGGCGGAACCGGAGTTCTTTGACAGTTTGCACGACAGCATCCAAGGCATTTTCATCCTGATGGGTTATGATTTCTTGGAGCGTGCGCTTGTATTCTGTGAAACTTTTTGTTAACTGAACGACTGTAATTTTGTTCCCACCTTTACCTGCCCAGAATTTTGTTAAACCGAGTGCATAATCTATTTTAGAGGCTTTGTAGATGTCTACCATCTCTTTGAGATGTTCAGTGACAGCCTTGATATTATCGCCCATGCTGCCGCTGGCATCAATGACGAAAACCACGTCAATTGGACCGCCCTCGCTTGTTTCGACGATTTCCTGTGCAAGCTTTTTCATAACCTGTGGAAATGAAACCTTGGGCAACACTTTCCTTTTCTCCTGAATCTCTTGCGCCAGCGCGGTGGGTATCTCCTCTTCCACTATTTTGAGGGTCGAAATTTTGGGTGCACGCTGAATTCTCGGCGGCCCTGGACGTTTCGCGCCGAAGGTGGTATCGCCTGCCGGACTTGCGGCTTCCGTCTTTGATAAATTCCCTTCAATGTCGCGAAGCGTCCGGGCAGCGGTGCTGACATCGTTCCAGTTATCTTTCGATAGGTCAAGTGCTGCCGAGGGTTTCTCTGTCTGAGTATCGGGTTGCAAGCTGCGTCCTAAGGCGGGGCGCGGATTTTCAGTCGGCACGGCGACAGGAGATACCAGAGTTGGCGCGGATTCCGCAGTCGTAACATCCGCAAGGTCCCGTAAAGGCGTGTGAAGACGCTGCATGATTTTTTTCAGCGGCGGTTTCGGTCGGGCAGTATTTTCGACTGAGATAAGTTCCGCTGCAAGATTCGCCTTCTCTGATACCATCGGCTGATTCTGCACCACGACGTAAAAGGTTGTGATGAAAAAAAACAGATGGAATACCAGAGAAACGGATAATGCTTTACGCGTTGCCGATTTCGTTTTCCAAGTCCTATATAAACGCGTTTCTGATTTCATTTTTCAAGTCCTACTATAAGGTTTCACGGAAGCACTTCATCAAACAGATAGGAACACATGCCTTGAAGATACGGCTTATTTCGCTTGAAGGTAGGTTGTCAGTAAACGCTTAGGGGGTTCCGGTTGAATAACCTCAAAAGAAATTAACTTCTCGGCATTCAGTTCAAGTTCATGCGATTTCTGCGCCAACCTATCACCAGAAGGCGGGTAAAGCGTTACCCCTACCATCGTAAAGACCGCGAAGGTCAATACGAAGATGTAGACAGGGCTCCGCGTACGAATATTGTAGCGAAGACTGCCCATCAATATAGAAAGGGAGCGCGTCCATCCAAAAGACGTTTCAATAAACCGTGCGACGCGGGATCGCAGGGCGTTGTGTTGTCTTTGGTGTTGTGCGACTTCAGATACGCGCGCCATCACACCACTTAAGAAGTCATCAGAGACTTCTACGCCGCCAGCGTGGCGGAGAAATCCGTCGGTCTGTTGTAACCGTTGTACACGATCAGCACAAATTTTGCACTTTTTGAGGTGCCATCCGATGAGATGGCGTTTCCATGCCGGTAACTCTTTGTCAATGTAAGCGGAGAGTTCGTCTGGAGTCGCAAGTAGTACTTCACATTCCGAACTACAGATGTCTGGAGATTTGGTCTGTCTATATTTTCTCATCAACCCTCTCCTCCCCTATGCCAGCTTTGATAAGCAGTTTTTTCATTTTTTGCCGAGCGCGATGAATCAACGCTTTAACAGCCCCTACCGAGCATCCGAGAATTCCTGCCACCTCTTCGTATCGCAAATCTTGATATGTAACGAGCGTCAATGCGACGCGTTGATTTTCTGGTAACTGCGCAAGTGCTTTGCGGATCATTTGCCTTTGTTCTTTTTTTTCCAGCAGCACATCCGGTAGATAACGCGTATCCCGCATGATTTCGGTATGATACACATCTTCACCCTCTTCGACCAGATCTTCAAAGAAGTAGGTATTCCGACGGGAACGGTTCCGAATCTCGTTCCGACACAAATTCGTGGCAATTGTATAGAGCCAACTTCTGAAGGACGCGGTCGGTTCATAACGGCTTGCACTCTTGAAGACGCGAAGGAAGGTTTCTTGGGAGATGTCCTCGGCGCGGTGATAGTCGTTGATAGAGCGGTGGATATAGTTAATCAGCGGATTTTGATACCGGCGCACGAGTAACTCAAACGCTCCTATATCGCCTTTACGACATCTCATCATCAAATCTTCATCGGAAACAAACATGGTATCCTCCGTGATGGAATTCCGTAGGCTTTCTGCCTTCTGCCCATCTTATGAAGCATCTCGAACAAGTGTCAATTTGATCCGCATTGCTGCTTTGTATGCGTTGACAGCTTCACGCCGTTTGCCCTGAAATGTATAGACTGCGCCAAGTTCAGAATGCAACTCAGGGTGATTCGGAATAAAACGGATGGCGCGCGTGTAAACGTCAATTGCCTCATCGTAGCGTTTCAGCAAGCGATAAGTTGCGGCGAGGTTGAGATGCGCTGTCGCTTCGCTGGGTTCACAGGCTACCGCCATTTTGTAAGCATCTATCGCCTTTTCATATTCACCGAGCATAAAATGCGCCAAACCGAGATGGAAATGCGCCTCTGCCGACTCTCGGTTGAGTTGAATTACCTGTTGAAATTCTTCAATTGCCTTAGGATAATTCCGAACGTTTAAAGCATCCGCCCCGTCTTTTAAGTGTTTCGCGGCGGTCTGATGCGCATGAATATCGAGCTGCCCACGTTGGATGAGTTCCTTTTGTGCCCGGTTTGAGGACACTGCGGAATCATCACGGACTAAGGCATTTTCTGCAGCGGTTTTGTTGTCTTTCATCTGTCTTTTCCTATACCCTTAACAGGCGATGCGGAACCCAATTACAAACTCCGCGTATCCGTTGCTAAAGAAATCGTAACTCGTGCAGGTGCTATAGTCATGGTTGTAATACCATGCGCCCCCACATGCGACACGGAAATTTCCTTCATCATCATAAGTTGTGTGCGTCCATTCCCAAACATTGCCGACCATATCGTAGCAACCGAAAGGACTGATACCGTCCCTGAAACTAACGACTGGAGTTGTTGTGCCTGCGCCAAGTTCTGCGGTGTTGCATCGCGGTTTGTCGATTTCGTGTCCCCACGGAAAAAGTCTATCATCGGCAACTCCACGTGCAGCGTATTGCCACTCAGAAAACGTCGGTAGTCTGCCCCCGATATAACCGGCATACGCCTCAGCGTCCTCACAGGTAACCCAGACGACTGGGTGATCCCCTCTGTTTGCTGGATAGATGCCGTCTGTCCAATCCTGCGGTGGCGTGTGTCCTGTATCCTGAACAAACCGTTGATATTGCGCGTTCGTTACAGAGTAAACTCCGATTTCAAACCCGTCCATCTCAAGCGGTGCATTCTCTTCGCCGATATGTGCCGTTCCTGCGGGGATGTCAACGGTTACATCTAATACTTGTCGTGCAGCATTACGGACTTCTTTATCTTCGTGTGCAAGCGCGTAACCGAGCGGTGAGATGACTTCACCAACGGGCGGCGTTGTGAGCTGCGGCATCGCCTCCCAGCCGAGGTCTGTGCTTAGCAGTCGTCGGACTGCTTCAGATAACGACTCCTCAAAATGCCAAGTCCAATAGTCTCTGCAGAGTTTTTGGAGTGCCTCTGGTGTATTGCTTTCTACCAGTGCAAGTCGAGACGCGCTTGACTTTGTTATATTTAGCGTGTTTTGTGTTGTAACGCTGTTTGTGCGTTCCATGTTTACTATGGTAACATAAAGAGATAGTTTTTTGCAAGGTGAATTTTTGAAAAACAGAAATAGGGATAAGACGATTGTTTTGGATATTTTGTCCAATCAACAACACGTAAGACCGAAAATTGAGTACCTTTGTAAGCGAAGTGAAAAATT
>VYCT01000187.1 GCA_009843785.1 Candidatus Poribacteria bacterium
GTGTGGCACAACCGGCGAGTGATGGTACTTCGGCCCAATATCCACCTTCTTCAGCCTTATGAATAACAACTTTTAGTTTCACGAATTTAAGCCTATCCTTTCAAAGTGGACTATTTGACTGATGAGCTGGGTCTTCTCGTATCCGTTCAACCCAACCTATTTACTGACCAGAAATTCTTCTAAAAATGTTACACCAGTGTAACATTTAGTGTACAAAAGGTATCGGCAGAAACCCTGTAACTACAAGGGTTTATCGATGTTTTTTTGTATTTGATTTTCCGCGGCAAAAAAATAATTTGGCGCAAAGTGTAACATTCTGCGAACGCTTGGTAGATAGTCTCTCTTAACTTAAATTTACCAAATATCGTCCATTTTAGTAGTTGCCGTAAAACTGAATACGGTTGCCTTCCGGATCGCGGATATCGAAAATGGCATGTCCATCGTCGTTCTCAAGTTTCCGTAACCGTTTCCCTTTCGATTTTATGTGCTGATGAATGGCACTGACGCTTTCAACGTGAAACATCAGTTTTTGTCTGCCTTCGTTGGGTTTGCTGGCACTATGGAGACACAATGTGCAAGCCCCTGCTTGAAAACGGAAAAACCGGTTTTCTGGGAACGGTTGGTCTTCGTCTGGCACTAATCCGATGACATCCCTATAAAAAGCGATCACAGTCTTCATGTCTTTGACGAAAAGCATAATGCCTGTGAGTTCCATTGAATCCTCCTAACCCAGATAACACGTTCTGACAAAGTTACCGATCTAATTCACCTGCGATGACGTTCAGACTCCCCAAGACAGCGACGGTATCGGAAACCATTCCGCCTTCTAACATGTGCGGTAGTGCTTGAAAGTGCAGGAAACTCGGCGGACGGATGCGGATACGATAAGCGGTCCCGCTGCCATCACTGACAATATAAAAGCCGAGTTCGCCGTTCGGCGATTCGGTTGCACAATAGTGCTCACCTATTGGCGGCTGCACGCCGTGTCCGTCCATAACAATCTTAAAGTGATGGATTAATCCCTCGATATGCCCATAAGCATCGGACTTGTCCGGCATCGTAATTTTGTTATCTTCGAGATTGACCGATCCATCAGGCATATTATCCAAGACTTGGGTAACGATGCCACAACTCTGAATCATCTCCTCCATGCGAACAAGATAGCGATCATAGGCATCACCGTTGGTTCCGACCGGTACATCAAACGTTACTTCATCGTAACTGGAATACGGTTCAGCCTTGCGGATGTCGTGTGCTACGCCGGTGGCACGGAGACAGGGGCCTGTTAACCCATAACTAATGGCATCATCAGCGGAAATGGCTCCAACACCTTTTGTGCGATCCATCCATATCCGATTTTTTGTGAGCAGGGTATGGGTTTCTTTGAGTGCCTTCGGGAAGTTGGTGACGAATTGTCGGACATCTTCCTCACAACCGTCATAGAGGTCCCGGAAAACGCCGCCTACGCGTGTGTAGCTCGTTGTCAAGCGGGCACCGGTAGTCTTTTCAAAGATGCTATACAACTTTTCACGTTCGCGGAAGCTATAGAGAAATACTGAAAATGCCCCTAAGTCGAGTGCGGCAGTTCCCAACCATAAGAGGTGATCCGCGAGTCGTGAGAGTTCCGCCATCAAAATCCGGATGTATTGACACCGTTTCGTGACTTCAATGCCGAGCAGCTGCTCGACAGCGAGTACATACCCAAAATTGTTGGACAATGGGGACAGATAGTTCATCCGATCCGTCACAACAATGTACTGGTTATAATCGAGGTGTTCACCGAGTTTCTCGAACCCGGTATGCAGGTAACCGGCATGGGGTGTCGCCTTCAAAACGGATTCGCCATCAAGTTCTAACACAATACGGAGGGTGCCGTGTGTCGCGGGATGTTGCGGCCCGAAGTTAAGAACCATCTTCTCGCCTGTGGCACGTTCCAGCCCACCTTGCATAGAATACTCCTTTTTCATGGTTATCGGTTATCGGTTATTAGTTTTCAGTTAAGAGGTGAGTTTGTAACGACTTACCCTGCTTTTAACGTACTCCAGAGCGCGGTAGATTGTTAACAAGTGACTTCTTAACCGATAACCGACGACTGACCACTGATAACCCCTTTGTCTTATACATTCTGTTTATCAAAATTAAAGCGTTCGCGTTCGCCGCGTCCGCGGAGCGGATAATCTTTCCGAAGCGGGTGTCCCTCAAAATCGTCAGGCATTAAGATTCGCCGAAGGTCCGGATGTCCCTCGAAATTGATACCGAACATATCATAAGTCTCGCGTTCCAACCAGTTTGCACCTTGCCACAAACTGGTGACAGATGGGATGTTCAAGTCGCTTTCGTGTACAGGCACTTTCACCCGGGCGCGACACTGTCCCTGATAGGAATAGAGTTGATAGACCACCATGAACCGCGCGTAGTCAAATTGCATCAATTCGGATTCCATCTGCGAATTATCGACTGCGGTGACATCGACGAGGAAGGTATAAGCGAGTTCGGGATCCGTTTTCAGATATTCCAAAACTGCGTAAGCCTGCTCTTTACGGACAACCACGACGACAGTCCCTCGCGTCTCATCGTGTGCTAAGAGCGCGTCTGCGTGATTCGCCTCTAATTTTTGAAGAATAAGAGGTTTCGGTTGTTCTTCGACTTGGTTCTCTTCACTCATAAACTGCCTCTACTCCTTTAGGTGAAGCACCACTGGCGATTTTTTGCTGTACCTGTAGCACACCATCAATGAGGTCTTCAGGGCGTGGTGGGCATCCGGGAATATAGACATCAACAGGTATAAACTGGTCAACGCCTTGAATAAGTGTATAGGTATCAAACACGCCGCCGCAGGAAGCGCATGCGCCCATTGAAATGACCCACTTTGGATCAGGCATCTGGTCATAGATACGTTTCAGGACAGGCATCATTTTGATGGAAATTCTGCCGGAAACGATCAGCAGATCAGATTGGCGCGGTGAAAACCGGATCGCCTCAGAGCCGAATCGAGAGAGGTCAAACTTGGAAGCCAAGGTTGCCATCATTTCTATGGCACAGCAAGCGGTCCCAAAGGGCATCGGCCAGAGAGAGTTTTTCCGTCCCCAGTTGACGACTTTATCAATCGTCGTAGTGATGATATTGCCATCTGTCTCCCCGGCACCTTGTCCAACAAAATCTAATCCCATGTTAAGCCTCCTTTCTTCCAAGCGTAGATATAGCCAAGAAGGAGAATGCCGATAAATACCAGCATTTCAATTAAAATAAACAAACCACTCGTTTCAGAGAATTTCTTGAAGACCACAGCCCACGGATAGAGGAACACCACTTCAATATCAAAGATGATAAAGAGCATAGCGATGAGGTCAAACCGGATGGTAAACCGTTGCCGTGCATCGCCAATGGGTTGAACGCCGGATTCGTAAACGGAGAGTTTAACGCGGTTCGGGCGTTTGGGTCCAAGAAGATGGGTCAGGCCGAGGTTGATCGCTGCAAAGAGAACTGCAAATCCTCCTAACAGCAAGATCGGAAGATAATCTATTAACATTGTTTCTAATCTATTTTGCCTCACATATTTTGATAACGTAAGACAGATTGCGCTTTAATGGCCCAATCTGGCATTGCA
>VYCT01000017.1:0-2366 GCA_009843785.1 Candidatus Poribacteria bacterium
GTATTCCCCGGATGGCAAAACGATCGCTACTGGAAATTGGGACGGTACGGTGCGGTTGTGGAGCGCATACTCCGGACGGCACAAAGCTGCACTGAGAGGCCACACGGCTGTTGTCCATTCCGTGGTGTATTCCGCCGATGGCAAAATGATCGCTACAGCGAGCGCAGACGACACAGTCCGGTTATGGAACGCAACCACAGGAAAACACATGACGACGCTCTCAGGGCATACGCGGTCCATATCCGCCATAGCGTATTCGCCGGACGGTGGAACTATTGCCAGCGGTGGTTTCACTGAAGAAAGAGGGACATTACAACTCTGGGACGCACACACAGGCGCGCACAAAACCACACTTTCAGAGCATGTGCGCGACATCTTTGCTGTGGCGTATTCTCCGGATGGCAAAATGATCGCTACGGGTGGGAGAGACGGAAGGTTGCGGTTATCGAATGCACACACTTGGGAACACATTACCACACTTACAGGACATACGAGCTTTATCTATGCCGTAGCATTTTCTCCGATTGCGCGCACGCTTGCAACCGCCAGCCGGGACAAGACCGCGCGCCTGTGGGACGCACAATCTGGAAAACGCATCACCACACTCACGGGACATACCGGGTCAGTCCTGTCTATAGCGTATGCCCCGGATGGTACGACCCTCGCGACCGCAAGCACGGACGCAACGGTACGGTTGTGGGACCCACAAACAGGCAAACACATGACGACTTTCCCCAAAGTTCAAGGTTCGGTCCTGGGGATAGCCTATTCGCCGGATGCAGAAACGCTCGCTACTGGAATTTTCGGCGGCGACCCCGCAGTGTGGTTATGGGACGTGAGCACCGAAAAGCACATCGCTACATTCTCAGGACATACAGGTGTTATCCGTTCCATAGCATATTCTCATGATGGCACCAAAATAGCGACTGGCAGTGAGGACAAAACAGTGCGGTTGTGGGACGCAAAAACAGGAACACACCTTGCCACATTCTCAGGACATACAGGACCTGTTACTTCTGTAGCATTCTCGCCAGATAGAAACACACTCGCCAGCAGCAGCAACGACGGCACGATTCTTCTGTGGAAAATACGTTAGTTGTCTCACGAAATTACCACTACTTTCCTTTGTTCTCCTTATTCCGTAAACCTCTCCTCGTTGACTTAAAAAATAATTTTTTTTCTAAATTATGCCACCTTTTTGCCGGAACCCGCGTCACTATATATTGAAACGACAGTGAGCAATCTATCTTTTTCTTGAGGTATCTGATGAAAAATAACGATGTTGAACTGATACACAGAATCCTCGCGGGTGATGATGCTGCCTTTGAGAATTTGGTGAATAAATACCGAAAGCAGGTGCATTCACTCGCTTGGCGAAAGATCGGCGATTTCCACATCGCTGAAGAGATTACGCAGGATACCTTTCTCAAAGTCTATCAAAACCTGTCAACTCTGAAAAATCCGAATCAGTTTTCTGGGTGGCTTTATGTAATCGCTACACGCCGATGCCGCGCATGGCTCCGTAAGAGACGCTTGGAAACTGAATCCCTTGAAGACACCAACATTGACATAATAGAAGGAGCCGCGTATTCCAAATATATCGCAGCGGAACAAGCAAAAGTGTCAATAGAGACACAACGCGAGGTCGTTAAAAAGTTACTCTCTCAATTAAAGGAGAGTGACCGTACAGTAATAACACTCTACTACTTTGGCGAGATGACGTGTGAAGAGATTGGCCGATTTCTGGGTGTATCTACAAGTGCTATCAAAAGTCGGCTCAGCCGTGCTCGACAACGTCTAAAAAAGGAGGAACCGATGGTTCGCGAGGCACTCAACAATTTCCAAATATCCGCAAACTTAACTGAGAACATAATGAAAATTGATGCACCTATTGCCCAGCATATCGATGCAAAACCGGATGTCCGAAATTTAGTAGGAGAAAATTCCGATACTCCCGGGAGAGGTAATAACACAGGACAGGCATCAAATCAGGTTTTATCTGATCCCGGAGACTACACGCGATGGCGGCTGCCCGAAGGCGCGAAAGCACGTCTCGGTAAAGGCGAAATGACAGGGAGTATCGCTTTCTCACCGGATGGTACACGACTCGCGGTTGGAAGTGCTATCGGGATTTGGATCTATGATGTACGTCCCGGTGAAGAAAAAGAACTTGATCTGTTCACAGGGGATACAGAAGTGGTCAATGTTCTTGCTTTTTCGCCAGATGGTACTATTATCGCTAGTGGAGGTTCAGATAAAACTGTACGCTTATGGGATGTAGACACGGGCAAGGAGGTGGGCACCTTCATAGGACATACATGGACTATCACAGCAATAGCGTTTTCTCCGGATGGAAGTACGCTCGC
>VYCT01000017.1:2466-26162 GCA_009843785.1 Candidatus Poribacteria bacterium
GCGTTTTCTCCGGATGGAAGTACGCTCGCTTCTGCTGGTTCAGACAATACAGTGCGATTGTGGGATATTCAAACAGGAAAACACAGAACGACGTTCAAAGGTTATGCGGGTAGTCTCACTTCCTTGGCATATTCGCCGAATGGAAAAACTATCCTTTCAGGAAATCGGAATGGAGTCGGTTCCTTATGGGACGTTCAAACGCGACAAAAAATAGCCACACTCAAAGGCCACACGAATTATATCACTGCTGTTGTCTATGCCTCAGATGGGAATACTATCGCTACTGCCGGTAGGGATGGGACAGTCCGCTTGTGGGATGCTGGCAATGATTTATCACAGGAACACACAAGAAAGCCTGAAACATCAATTGTAAAGCATCCGGACGCATTTAGATCTATGGCATACGCACCCGATGGAAACACGATTGCTACGGGCGGTAGGGATGGAACAGTCTGTTTTTGGGATGCACAAACAGGGCAACAAATAGCCACACTCAGGGGACATACGGCAGTTCTCAATTGCGTTGCCTTTTCTCCTGACGGCGCAACACTCGCCAGTGCAAGTAATGACGAAACAATCCGATTGTGGGACGTTCAAACAAGGCAGATTATAACAACGCTTGAAGGACATACGCAAGGTCCCAATTCCATCGCATTCTCGCCAGATGGTACAACTTTGGCAAGTGTGAGTGACGACAAGTCGGTTCGACTGTGGGACGTTCGCGAAGGAAAGCAGAAAACTATCATTAAAACACCGCCTCAATTGAGGTACATCAGTGTTGTGTTCTCACCGAATGGAGATAAAGTGCTTACTGGCAGCAGGGACAAACCGGTGCAGTTCTGGGACACGCATACAGGAGAACACATAGCAACACTCACGGGACATACGGGGGGTGTTAACAACGTAGTGTTTTCGCCAGATGGAAACACCATTGCCAGTGGAAGCCACGACGGGACAATTCTCCTATGGGAGCTGCGTTAGTTACTTCGTAGGTTCACTAATAGGTATACTTTATAGGATCCACACTGCCATCTTGCCAGTGCCGCGATTACACCATGCATAATACGGAATCGCGGTAACATCTATCTGCTTCGGATTCGGTCCCGTGTGATAGAGAGTGTCTCCCCACTCAGTGTCATCCAACACGTTGCCTGTGCCATGGATAAGCGTCACGCCGCCCAACAAATCGCTGTTGAACACTGTTTTCAGTGCGTTATTGTTGGTGAGAGACAGCGTCTGAAACGCGCCATCGGGATTGTCAACATCTTCAAAACAGTAGACGAGCGGACCGCGGCGTAAAGCGGAGCGTCCAAGGTTTTCTCTGACAAGTGGATGCGCGTGGACGCGTGTAACAGGCATCGCGAGTTGAAGTTCCACACGGTCACCGGCGCGCCATTCTCGTGTGATAGAGAGATAACCGTCTGAATTCGCTTCTGTGTTGTAGGCTTCACCGTTGACACGTGCTTCAAACTGCTCACACCACCCCGGAATCCGTAGGTTCAAACTGAAGGATACTGGTGCTTGTGGCGTGATTGTTAGCGTTACGTCGCCTATCCACGGGTAATCGGTCGCTTGTGTCAGTCTCACCGGGACATTCCGTGCGACAATTGCATCGGCGGTGCCGCCGACATACAGGTTCACCCATAAACCTTCTTCCGATTCGGCGTAGATGTACTGTCCAATAGAGGCGAGAAGTCGGGCGATATTCGGTGGACAGCATGCACACCCAAACCATTCGTGCCGATGCCGATCGCCATGGCTTGCTAACGGGTTCTGATAGAAAAAGCCCGTGCCATCGAGCGAGATGCCGGAGAGCGCGCCGTTGTAGAGTGCCGTCTCCAATACATCAACAAAACGAGACTCACCACGCAACAAGAACATCCGGTGTGCCCAAAATATCAGTCCGATAGAGGCACACGTTTCGGCATAAGCAGAGAAATTCGGCAGTTCATAATCTTTCGTGAAACCTTCGTTGTGTCCAGAGGGTCCCACACCGCCGGTGATATATAAACGTTTCCCGACGTTCTGCCAGAGGGCTTCGAGCGCGTTTGTGATAGCCGTGTCACCGGTTTCGTAAGCGATCTCGGCGGCACCACTATAAAGATACATCGCGCGCACGGCGTGCCCGACGCACTCTGTCTGTTCCTGTATCGGGAGATGTGCTTGTGCGTAGTGCCCCTCAAATTTTCCATCGCGCGTGAAGTGGTGCTGATACGCACCGAGTCCACCCGGAAGGTCGGGGTTCTCTAATTCTTTCTCAAAAATTGACGGAGAATGTCCACGTCGTGTGACAAAGTATTCCGCGAGGGACATGTAGCGGACTTCGCCTGTCACGCGCGCCAGTTTCACGAGCGCGAGTTCGATCCCTTGATGTCCGGGCAGCCCATCTCGTTTGCCGGGTCCGAAGGTATTATCTATCAAATCCGCGAACCGACACGCAACGTCCAACAGGGTCTGCTTCCCGGTTGCTTGATAGTGTGCAACACCGGCTTCAAAGAGGTGTCCGGCGCAATAGAGTTCGTGCATCATGCCGAGGTTCTGCCACCGTTTCGTCGGTTCAACCAATGTGAAATAGGAGTTCAGATAACCATCGGGTTGTTGGCTCGCTGCGATCTTTGCGATGACTTCATCCAGTTCCGCTTCCCACGCTGGATTTGGATGCGTCCAGAGTGTATACGCTGCCGCTTCTACCCATTTATGGACATCCGAATCGTTGAAGAAGATCCCTTCAAAATCTCCGGGCATCAAGCCAGCGGCTTTCGCGAAGTTATCAATCCTGCCGGTTGTCCGGCATTGTGTGAGTTCGTGTGGGATCGTCGCCTCGGAATTCGTTTTTTGCCGAGGTGCCCAAAACTGATCGCTAATCGTGACAGCGGTAAACGGAAGTGCTCTCAAAATTTTTTCCTTCATTCTTGGGATTTACGCAAATCCACTACATTTGCAGGCGAGGTTCGGAAACCATGCCTGTGATGTTTCGGGATGCCTTCCAATTATGCGTAAGTCCTGATTCTGTTTAGTGGGACAGGGGCTGAACAGATATAGGTGTCTTGCTCTACAATCGAGTTAACGTTGTATCAGCGGCTTTGGACGCTAATCTGTTGAAATGCTTTTGTTGGTAAGTAGCTCCCTAACGCTTTCTGGATGTCCATTTCTGTGAGTCGTTGCGGTGTGATTAAAACACATTTGTTACGTGAGATCCGACTCCAAGACTGCTCAAAATCCTTGTATGTCAAGCGGCGTTTGTTAAGGTTGAAGGGGTTTTCAAAAAGGACTTCGCCTAATTGCTCGTTGTAGTGAGTCAATGGCAAGATTTCCGGGGTGCGTCCTTGAAATTCAAGCATCACAATAGGTGCCCACCCCTTCGCAATAAATGCCTTTAAAACATCAAACGAACAGTTGGAGATTACGGCACTATGCTGTACCTGTGCACGTGACGATGCATGAAAATCATTAAGTCCACCTCTACTACTCACACGTACAGGTCCTTTGAAAGCATTTCTGAGATAAGCCATCTTTTCCACTTGGACGGTAGCGGATTCCGGTAAGCTGACTCCACTGTTTTGCGTAGATTGCGGACTCATCGTCTTTTCGGCGGCAGTGATCGCCGATTCTGGGACATGGTATTGGCTTTGCGGCGGTGTACCGCAGTTTATTGATAGCAGCGCAAAAACAAGGACCGCGACACAGACGCACACGGTTGAATATGAGACACCGGAAAGTAGTGCGTGACGAACTTCTTCTAAAAAAGTTAGATGTTGTTTCATGGTTTGATACCTCCTTGCTTATAGAAACGGCTTGCCTGAAAAACGGTTTACAGGTTATTGTTAATCTGTTTTAACTTCAATTTCCCGTTTTTCCTGCCATGACTCTACAATTGCTTCAGTAATTCGGAGTGCTTGCAAGCCGTCTCTTCCTGTCGGCGCGGGCGGCTGATCGGTGAGTAGATCATCAACGAGTGCTGCCATCCGTAAGGCGAATGTCCCATCAAAAGCGAGTTGTTCGCCTCTAAAAATGGAAGGTCGATATTCTTCAACGACCTGATTATCTCGTTTCATCAAGGTTGCGCGTGTGAGAACATTATCGACGACGATCTCGCCATCGGAACCACAGATTTCGAGGTGTTCAATCGGATGGATAAAATCGCTATCCCAACTTGCCAACAGTGTCGCAACGACTTCCGTTTCATAACGGAATGAGATCGCCATACTCGTGTAACACGCATCCTCACCTTCACGCGCTTCATGTTTCCGCGGTTTCGCCATTTGCGCACAAACCGCAACAACTTCGCCACCAAACCACCGCAGCAGATCAATGGCGTGCGTCTCGAGTTCGTAGAGCAGGTAATATTCTCCCTTCCATGTTGAGGCGGGGCCCCCTTGCGATAATTTCATGTCTAAGTAATACGTCTGCCCGATTGCCCCTGCGTCAAACCATTTCCGGGCTTGGACATATCCCGGGGCAAATCGACGATTGTAATCAATAGCGAGGTGAACACCTTTCTCTTCTGCTTTGGCGACCATCTGTTCTGCTTCGTCGATATAAAGCGATAGCGGTTTCTCGGAGATAACATGTTTGCCTGCTTCCAGACATTCCATCACGGGTTCAAAGTGCAGATGGTCAGCAGTTACGACATCTACCAAGTCGCATTCTTCATGGGCAAGCATCTCCTGGATGGAGGGATACCACTTGGCGATATTGAGTTCTTCGGCACGCGCTTGCGCTTTAGCAGCATCTATATCACACACTGCCACCAATTCCGCCCCCGGATGCTGCAGATAGCCGAGTTGATGCAGACGCCCTATGCCACCGCACCCAACTGCTGCAACTTTTAGTTTCCCTGCCATAATCGTGTTCTCCTTTACGCGCTGGGCGCGCCGCGAGCACAACGTGCTCCTACTAAAGTTCTAATCGTACCTACGACCTGCATTTTATGTCTGTAAAACCTGTCTTCGGCGGATACATCTCCACCTACAACATATAATATATCATGCAGAAAAAAATAACAAGTGAAAATAATTCTGCTATAGGAAGGTGTTGCGTGGCTGACGCTTTTGTGGTATACTTTCTCACATCAAATTTTGAAAGAGGGGTGCACCGTAATGAACTGTCCACGTTGTAAACGCACGGATGCCGTCAAAAATGGAAAAGCAAGGGAGAACCAACGCTACAAGTGTAACGCCTGTGGCTTTCAGTTTACCCGTCAGACGACCCGCGGGAGACCCCCTTGGCAAAGAGCCTTGGCGGTTTTCTTATACTGCCGGGGGATTACTATCAGCGATATCGCACGGATGTTCTCGGTGTCCCCAAGCACGATCTTCAAATGGATCCGAAAGTTCGGTTCCGAACGGACACCGCTACCTGAATCTACTGCGGATGGTGCTGTCCTCCTTGACGAAAATGAAATCGCAAAGTATCTGAAAAAACAGAGTGAAGGGTGTGAAACTGGAAAGATTTTTGTCGTCATACCGGAGGACGTATCATCTGAGAACGTGGTCGTCGGAATTAAGCGGGATTGATGGTTAATTGCTGATTACTGAGAACTGGAAACCGACAACTGGAACCTTTGCACACAATTGATTTGCCTTGACAATCGCAAGAATCTGTTTTAAAATTGAAAGCAGGAGGTATAGAAATAAATATGAAAACCCGACTTTTATTAACAGGTTTTGGTTTACAAACGACATCAAAACTTGAAAAAATTATGAAGTATAGTATTGGCTTGTGTCTACTTACACTCATTTTCGGAAATGTTGCGGGCGCAGCGGATTCGTTCGGGGACCCGTTTGAAGGTGGCGATTTGAAGAATCCCAATTGGGAATGGCAGAACGAACCCCCGAAATGGGATGTCGGCAAAACCCGCGCGGATTTTCTGTATATTGACAGTGAACCCAACCGAAATCTCTGGGCAACAGACGCATCTCACTTCCTGTATCAGGAAACCGACACAGATATGTTTGATGTTGAGACCCATTTCTTCGCCAAATGGGATACCAGTTCTGGTGTCAATGGTCTTGTCGTGAAAAGTCCGAGCGACGATAATTGGGTGACCATTAAATTCTGGTCGAGAGACGCAGCGGCGAAAGGGCATATCCAGTATCAAACCAAGCAAGCCGGGATGGGACCGCCTGATATCCAATGGAGATTTGGTGATTGGGGTGACATCGAAATGTCCCTCCGACTCAAAAAAGAGGGCGATACCTACACGGCTTGGTATAAAGCAGCAGAAGATAAGGATTGGATGGATATCGGACAAGGGGATTTTGAGCTGACACCCCCCTTGTGGCTCGGGATTTATGCCGGTGTCGCTGCAGGCACAGGCAATCTGGAGGTCGAATACGAATACTTCAGAGATAACCTGAATCCGTTCCCAGTTGAACCCGATGGAAAAGCGACAACAACTTGGGGCGCATTAAAAACCCAATATTAAGGATGGACGCAAACTATGCGGTATTGTCTGATTGTTTTTTTTCTATGCTTTAGTGTTTCCGTACTCGCAGCATCCACCTTCAAGGATGTCAGTCGCACCGCAAATGTCTATCAACGTGAAGCACCTGTTGATGCGGAATCCGGGGCCTGGTGGGGTCCCGGTACTGCCGCTGTGGATTATGATAACGATGGCTGCTGGCTTGACATCTTCGTCGTCGGTGATGGCGGTTTACCAAACGCACTTTACCGCAATAACGGCGATGGCACTTTCACAGACGTAGCAGCCGAGGCAGGCATCGCAAACACGCCGAACGGACGCGGCTGCGTCTGGTTTGATTACAACAACGATGGGTTTCGCGACCTCTATGTAACCTGTGCCGGTCCAAACTTCCTCTTTGAGAACAATGGGGATGGCACCTTCACAGATGTCAGCACGCACGCAGGAGTCGCCGATAAAAAACACGGCACCGGTCCCGTTATCGCTGATTATGACCACGATGGATGGTTGGACATCTACATCGCTAATTGGGGGCGGGCACCCTCCCTCTTAAACCCAAATCCTGCCCCGAAAACCAACGTCCTCTACCGAAACCGAGGGGATGGCACTTTTGAAGCGGTTACAAAAAGCGCCGGTGTTGAAGATGACGGCATCGCTTGGGGCGCAATCTTCTTCGACTACGACGGCGATACTTGGGCAGACCTTTTCGTCGCAAACGATCACGGACCTGACAAACTCTATCGCAATAGACGCGATGGCACCTTTGCTGATGTTTCGGAACAGTCCGGTATCGTAACCGAAATCAACGGGAGACCGACAGGCGCGATGGGACTCTGTGTCGGTGACTATGATAACGACGCTGACCTTGACTTTTTCATCACTAACTATGATGCGGATCTCCTCTGGCGAAATAACGGGGATGGCACGTTCACGAATGTCGCTGAAGCTGTTGGGGTTGCAAACGAAGGCGTAGGCTGGTACGCAAGTTTCGTTGACTATGACAACGACGGTTGGCGCGATCTTTACGTCGTCAACGGCGATGTTGATGGTTCACAAAAGACCAATCGCAACCGCCTCTATCATAATCAGAACGGACAATTTGTTGACCGTGCCGATGCCCTCAATGTCACTGTTGATGCTGTCGCACGCGGCGCAACCTCTGGTGATTTTGATAACGACGGCGATGTCGATTTCTACGTCGTCAATAACACAGGAAACACCCTACTTCAAAACGATCTGGATCCTAGCTTCGGGAACTTTAAGAATCGACGTGGCTTTCCAAACTCTAAGAATCGACGCATCAAAATTAGGTTGATCGGTACAGAAAGCAACCGCGATGGCATCGGCACCCGCGTAACAGTGAAAGTCGGTAACCACGTTCAGACGCAAGAGTTAATCTGCGGCACCGGTTTTTTGGGCAGTGATAGTTTAGAGCTCGAATTTGGTTTTGTTGGATTGTATCAATCGGGTTCTATCACCTTGGCATGGCCCTCCGGGATTGTCGAAACGCATCAATTCGGATTTGGTGGGGATGTCTATACCTTTACAGAAGCCGGTGATGTCGTGACGGCGGTTGAACCAACTGGAAAACTGGGCACAACATGGGGCAAAGTCAAAGCTGCCGAAGTCTTCCAAAATTATCCTAATCCGTTCAATCCGGAAACTTGGATTCCCTATCAACTCTTTGAAGCCAGCGATGTCCAGATTTCTATCTGTTCCCAAACGGGTGAATTGATTCGTGACTTCAACCTCGGACATCAGGCGCATGGCGAAAAAATACTCTATTGGGATGGGAAAAATAACGATGGTGAAACCGTCGCCAGTGGTATCTATTTCTACAAGTTCAAGGCAGGCGATACCCAGAGTGTTCGGAAAATGTGGTTGATGAAGTAGACAGGAGAACAGTAGTCAGCAGTCGGCAGTCAGCGGTCAGTAAGAGATTTCTGAGTTAAATCAGAAATCTCTTCGCCGATAGCCGACAGCCGATAGCCGACAGCCAAATGGAAAACATATTTTTCAGATGGTGGGGATGTGGTGCGTTTGACGCTCGCTTCGGCGATGTCAATATTGCCTTTGATCCATACCTTTTCAATCAGAATTTAGCGGATGCCGAACCGATATATGACTATATCTTCATCTCCCACGAACATTTCGATCACTGCCACCCCGCAACCTTGCGAAAGTTATGTCGTGGCGAACGTTTTAAGAAACTGTTCGTCAATCCGGGATGCATGACACCCGCACAACCGATCGCTGAGAAATATGGCGATGCCGCATTTGAACGCGACCTACCCATCACTAAGCACGTTCCCGCCGATAAAGTACAGGTGCTCTACCCGAAACATCTCAACGAAAAACAGGGGGTGTCGCGCGCTTTTCGAGGTTCAGACACCCTCAACCTCGGCGATATTCAGGTCGAAACGATTGAAAGTGGTGAGAACCAGACCCCAAATCTACCGACAAACGGTTATCTCATAACACACCTAAAAAAGAATGTCTCAATCTTACATACTGGCGATTTACATGAACCCTATCCAACGTTGGCAAACCTCCGAGGCAAAGTGGATTTCCTGATTCACATGAAACTCGGCATCGGCGGTGGGCTTGCACCTCGACTCATCGAATTATTGGAACTGATTCAACCTCACTACATGATACCGACGCACTACCGAACCGACCGAAAATCCGACCCTATTCCAGAGGGACATTGGCCCCCGAACGTCACCGATGAAATGGCATTCATTGAATCGATGCGTGCCATTGTTGGCAATAGAACACAACTCCTCCCTTTTACTGCAGGCGTGGAATACGAAGTAGAGATGCCGCAAAAACAGGTCATCTGGAAATGGGAGTGGTTCAATACATGGGACATTCCGCCGTGGCGAGGATAAGATTACCGTTAGCGATTTCTACGTTCACTGTCCCCGAAATGTGCCTACGCGCAAGGAGTTACTACAATGAAACCGACACGTTTTCTGATTTTGACAATACTTTTTGTTTTACTATTGTTTCACGCGAATGTCTCTGCCCAAGATTATACGCAGTGGAATTTACCCGAGGGTGCCAAGGCACGCCTCGGTAAAGGCACAATAACCGGAGATATCCAGTATTCTCCTGATGGTAGTCTACTGGCGGTTCCCAGTTCTATTGGGGTCTGGCTTTACGATGCGGACACCTCTCAAGAAGTTAACTTGCTCGTCGGGCATACAGCACCGATCTCAGCCATCGCATTTTCCCCGAATGGAAATACATTTGCTGCTGGAAGTACAGACGGAACCATCCGGTTGTGGAACCCACGTACCGGCGAACAGAAAGCGTCGCCGAGAGGACACAATCGCGGTAGTATTACTTCGCTCGCGTTTTCGCCTTTGTCGCAAATCGACTTACTCGCAAGTGGTAGTTCAGACAAAACGATTCGATTGTGGGGCGCGAGTACAGGCAACTACATAACGACTTTAATGGGGCATACGGGACCCGTCACTGCTGTTGCGTTCAGCCCAGACGGACTCATGCTTGCCAGTGGCGGCGGGCACAAAGACAACACAATTCGATTGTGGACTGCAAACGATAATTTCCGTAATTTCCGTCTCACTGTCACTACCCTCGCAGGGCACGAATATGGCGTTACGTCCGTTGCGTTCAGTTCAGATGGACGGATGCTTGCGAGTGGTAGTTCGGATGATACAATTCGATTGTGGGATCCCTATACCGAGGCACACAAGGCAACCCTCACTGCACACACACTGGGTGTCACTTCCGTTGCGTTTTCTCCGGATGGGCAAACACTCGCGAGTGCAGGCGCTGACGAAACCGTTCGGTTATGGGACCCTGCCACTGAAACGCTCAAGACAACTTTCACTGGACATATCGGTTGGAATACCTCTATTGCGTTCAGTCCAGATGGACGCACCCTTGCCAGTGCAGGTGATGACCAGATGATCCAATTTTGGGATGCTGTCACCTTCCAACACAAGCCTACTATCACCGGTCATACTTTTCCAGTTAATGAGATTGCGTTCGCGCCCGATGGACAGATTTTCGCGAGCGTCGGCGATGATAAAGCGATTCGTTTGTGGGCCGCCGACACAGGACAGCTTCAGGATACACTCACTGGGCATGGCGGGCGTGTCTTTTCCGTTGCCTTTAGTCCAGATGGCCAAACACTCTCCAGCGGCGGAGGGTGGGGCGATAACGCAATTCGGTTATGGGATGTACACGCCGGGCAACCCAAAATGCCTATCACAAGCCATAAACATGGTGTGGAGTCCATCATGTTTAGTCCAGACGGTAGCACAATGGCAAGTGGCAGTTGGGACAGCACAGTTCGATTGTGGGATGCTAATACAAGTGAACACAAAGCAACGCTCAGAGCCGGTGCCACTGTCTTTACTGTCGCATTCAGCCCGGATAGTCGTACGCTTGCCAGCGGAGGGCGGGACAATGCAATTCACTTATGGGATGTAGAAAGAGGAGAACACCTGGTATCTTTGGAAGAACACACACGTCTTGTTGATGCTGTGGCGTTTAGTCCTGATGGTGGTACCCTTGCCAGCGGCAGTTGGGATAACACAGTTCGATTGTGGAATATACAGACGGAGCAATCCTACGTTACGCTCATGGGCCATACGTCTCGTGTCACTTCCGTTGTGTTCTTCCCTGATGGGAAAACGCTTGCCAGTGGAAGTTGGGATGATACAATTCGGGTGTGGGATATACAGACAGGACAGCTTCAAGCGACACTCATTGGACATACTGCTGGTGTTAACACGCTCGCACTCTCTCGCAATGGTGGCACACTTGCAAGCGGAGGTGATGATAGCACCATTCTCTTGTGGGAGTTTACGCCTATTGAACCGAAGATAGTAGTAGATGTGAACAGTGATGGTGTGGTAAACATCCAAGACTTAGTGCTGGTCGCATCGCATCTTGGAGAGACTGGACTGAGTCTTGGAGACGTAAACGGTGATGGTGTGGTAAACATCCAAGATTTAGTGCTGGTCGCATCGCGTTTCGGCGACAGTTAGGGCAGGAGATAAACACCGCTGAAACAAAAAATTGGAGAATAGTGAACGTGTCAACAGATCAACGCCTCCGGGTCGCTGTCTACGGCTGCGGCAATTTTGCGAAACGGACGCGCATTCCAAACCTATTACAGACAGAGGCAGTCGATATAGTCGCTGTGTGTGATAGCAATTTACAGGCAGCGCAGGAAATCGCAACCGACTTCAAGGTTCCACACGTCTATCACACCGAAAATGATGGCGCGTATAAGATGCTTGACGCTGAAGCCATCGATGTGTTATACTCTATCGTGCCAGCGTATGTACGAACCGATGTTGAAGTGACTGCAGTAGAAAAGGGAATCCATCTCTTCAGTGAGAAGCCACAAGCGATCAAGATGCAAGTTGCCCGCCGTATAGACAACGCTATCCAGCAGGCAGGTGTTATCAGCACTGTCGGATTTCGTGAACGGTATCGTCCGCTCTTTCAAGAGGCACGTCGATTTTTGGCGGACAAGCAGATTGTCCATGTCCGTTTCCAGAGTTACGGTGGATTACCGCCTTCAGCAGATGGCGATGCTAAAACGTGGTGGGCAGAGATGGACAAATCCGGTGGTCGTGCTCTCGATTGGGGGGTCCATGCAACGGATTATAGCCGGTTTATGACGGGTTTGAATGTTGCACGGGCGCAAGCCTTCTATTGTGAACGCTCTGCTTATGCGACCGCTTTGTCATCGAGTTTCAATTACTGTTTTGACAACGGGGCTACGATGACGCTGAGTTTCGTCTCATCGGGTGCCAGTCCAAGAAACGAACCTTGGTTTACTATCTTCTATGAAGGTGGATGCCTTGAAATTTACCAATATGATAGGATTGAGGTCAATGGCGAAATCCTTTATCAAGCAGACGAATTCGACCCGTGGTTGGAACAGGATAAAACCTTTATCCGCGCGATATTGACTGACGATGCAAGTATTTTACACAGCGATTACCACGACGGCTTGTTCTCTTTAGCACCAGTCTTGGCTGGCTGGGAATCCGCTCGCCGTAATGGGGAATGTATTGATGTCGCGTCGTTCATGGATGACGTGTAATTAAAAATTCAAGAAAGGAAAAAATTATGGATGCAAGATTGAGAAAAATTCAGATTACACCAATGAAATTCGACAAAGAGGGCGCGATGCAGCGTGAAGAATTCGCTACGCTTACCATCGAAGTGCCCATGGATAGCACAGCACAACGCGCCGCTATTATAGAATTATGTGAGCTGCTCGACCAAGAATGGGTGATTGTTAACGTTGAAGGCAAAACAGTCGTCGCTGTCAGCACTGCCTAAAGTACAACCTATAAACACCCGGTTTGTAGGGTTGAGATCACCTCGTCTTGTGCCGGAGGTTTCTAACCCGAATTGCCGTACTATCACTATCTACTTCATCGGAAACCCGTTTTTGACGAAGGAAAAAACGGAGCAAAAACCTAATATTTAAAAAAATGAAAAAGAAATGGCTTTTTACACCGGGGCCCACGCCGATTCCGCCCGAGGCGTTGTTGGCGATGGCGCAACCGATTGATTACCACCGCAGCGAAGATACTGTCGCATTAATTAAAGACGTTCTCGAAAAACTCAAACACGTTTTCCAAACCGAGAACGATGTCCTCTTCTTAACATCATCTGGCACCGGTGGTATGGAAGGCGCAGTTGCGAACCTATTATCTCGTGACGACAAGGTGATTGTAATCCGGAGTGGTAAATTCGGAGAACGCTGGAGCGAAATCTGCACTGCCTTCGGCGTTGAAATTATACCGATTGACGTAACGTATGGAAATTCTGTTGACCCACAGGCTGTGGAAGTGCTTTTAACACAACATCCTGATATAAAAGCGGTTTATGCAACGCTCTGCGAGACTTCGACGGGTGTTCTACACGACATTGAGGCATTAGCACAATTGACCCGAGTGCGTCCAACACTCTTGATTGTTGACGCTGTTAGCGGACTCGGTGCCGACGATTTACAGATGGACAATTGGGGTGTGGATGTCGTCGTTTCCTGTACGCAAAAAGGATTAATGACCCCACCAGGGCTATCGGTGGTAGCACTCAATCAGCGGGCGTGGGATGCAGTTGAACGTTCTAACCTCCCGAAATATTACTTTGACTTCCGTAAGGCGTTTGAGACCGGATTGCAGGGGTCTGTCCCCTATACACCTGCGGTGACGTTACTAACAGCACTGCAATGTGCGCTGAACCGTATCTGTGAAGAGGGTATTCGCAGGACGATTGCGCGGCACAGCTGCTTAGCAGCCGCGACCCGAAGTGCGGTTAAGGCGTTAGGGCTTTCCCTTTTCGCAGCAGCGCCAGCGAATACCGTAACCTCAATCCGGTTGCCGGAGGAAATTGACGGGAAAGCGTTTATCAATCTAATGCGCGACAAATACGGTATCACATACGCTGGTGGTCAGAGTCAGTTAAGTGGAAAAATCGTCCGAATTGCGCACCTCGGTTGGATAAATGAAAACGACGTTATCGTCGCCGTTTCTGCGTTTGAGCGCGGATTAGTGGAAATCGGTTGCGATATTCCACTTGGCGCGGGAGTTACCGCTGCACAGGAAGTTTTTCGTATTTTTAAATATTAGGTTTCTGCGAAGAAGTTTCCAGTTTCCAGTTTTCAGTTAAGAGTCACCTTGTGGCAGTCTATTTTGCTGCATCCGCCAACTGTTCCCTCTTTAACTTGTTACTGATTACTGTTAACAGGCAACTTCCTCACCGTAAGGAAAGTAAAAAATATGTCTGAAACGACACTTTTTGATGCTTCGTATGAACAACGGAAAAGGCCGCTGCTAATCCAAACGTTGGAGCGGTTGCGCCCCATTTATAGTAGATCAGAGTTAAACTTTTTACGTATTGACAGTATGAGCCGAGAGGGTTTAGCACAACGTTCCGGACGCGGATTCGTTAATCGGGATATTCTTGAAACGGTACTCGGCAATTTGCTTGAGTGTGTTGCACCAGGGTCACACAACGCGCCGCATCTCGCGCACCAACAACGGGAACTTTCAAAAGCCATCGAAGAGGTGGCAGACCAGCTCTATGCAATGGTCGCACAATCCTTTTTGGCTGTTAAAGACGAAACCCCGCTTGATAATGCGCTTGAAACCGTTTTCTCACTTCTCTGGGAACTGCCGCGCTTTAAGAGTCGGGCACTCTGGAATCGATTCGCCTCTCTCAAAGACCCTGCTGTCTGGGATGCTTACCTGCTTCACACCGGGATTTCACGTGAAAAACTCGCCGCCCTTGATTTCCGATCCCAAATTGATACTGCAATTCAGGAACGGACCTTTGAACCGTATCAAGACTTTCTCGGTACTTTGAATCTCGCCTCTGTTTTGGATTATCAACTCCAGTTAGTCGGAAGTACATACCCAGGGTGGCGTGTACTCTTCTACCACGACGTCGCACATGCGCTGACACGTAGTGAACCGCCCGAAGAGAGCCCCGACATCCAGAGAGACCCGGTACCTTTGTTGCCGCGTGCTATCTCGGAACTCGCCGGACGCTACTACCAAGCCGATATACACCCGGAAACACAGATCGGGGATGCGAATTTCCTTGAACACCCACATCGCGGGGTAACCACCGGGCAAACTGGCATTATCGGTTCTGGCTGCGTCATCTATCCAAGCACATTCGGTGGATTGAGCGTCAAAGTCAAGCAACGACACCCTGTCATCGGCGATTTCGTGGAGATCGGTACAGACACGAGTCTCCTCGGTCCGGTTCAAATTGCGGACCATACGACTATCGGGACAAACACCGAAATTTATGGATTTGTAGAAATCGATCAAAGTTGTCGTATCGGTTCATCAGTCGTTATTGGGACTATTCGGGGTGCTGCGGAACATCCGGGGAAAATTATGATTGGCGATGAAGTGCGTATTGGTGATGGTACTGTCATTGAAAATACGTCTGAAATGGATTTGATTATACCGACCCGCGCACAGATTCCTGCCCGAAGCCACGTCGCAAACGACGGGTTTGGATTCCCACGATATGTGGTCTGACTATGGAGAAAAAGATGAAAAACATCATGGAGATGGATCCTATCGAAACCCTTGAGCTGCTAAATATTCTCGTGAACGATCAGATTTTCGCGGCGCGCGAGCGGCTCATCGTGTTGCTCAACGAACCCCCTTCCGCTGAGAACAGACGAGCACTTGAAACAGAGTTCCGTGAATTCTATTGTGGTTATGAAAGCCTTGCGTTCTTTCTTGAAACGTATGAAGAGGACCCATTGGAGGGGCTGCCGCCGCACACATCACTATCGAAAAAATTAAAACGGCAACGTGAATACATCCTCGCCAATCGGAAGACGACCCTGGACGAGCGGATATCCAGACGCGCTGGTGCTTACATGCACAGCGATCCGATGCCAGAGAAGAAAATCTCGGAGCTGCCAACAGACGAATATCGAAAACTGTTACGCATGCTCGTGAGTTTGGAGCTTTTCTCGCTGCAGGAACGTTTCCTTGCATTGCTGGAGCGAAATGTCCCGCTTGCCGAATTAGATGTTGCGTTTCGAGAATTTTTCGTCGCCTACGAACTCTTGGAACTCGCATTGGAAGCGTATCATTATGACCCTGATGAGGGACTAGAAATGCGTCCTGAATTCCTTAAAGAGCTGGATCAACGTATAGCCGATTACGAAGACGGAAAGGCGAAACTAATTCCAGCAGATGAGGTATTCAAGAAATTAGGGATAGATTAATAGTGTATACGTTAGTATTAGACTCACGCGCGCAATCAGATTTACGGCGTCTGCCTCCTACAATAGTCCGGGGAATACGCAGTAAAATGAATTGGCTTTGTGAGAACTGCGACGCACATCGGCACAAGGCACTGAAGGGTAAACACAAAGGGAAATTTACTTTGAAAATGAACGACTACCGCGTCCTTTATTCCTTTGATAAACGTGTTAGAGAGATTACGGTTCATCAAGTCGGACACCGGAGCAGAGTCTATTAAGTATAACTATTCCCGGCCATCGTCAGAAAAATATGAGGAAGTATGAAAAAGATAGCGCGCGTTTTGATTAGCGTCTACGACAAAACGAACCTTTTAGAAATAGCAACTGTCCTTGCACAACGGGGTGTAGAAATCCTCTCCACCGGTGGCACAGCTCGACATCTTCGAGATGCGGGAATTGACATCCTTGATGTCTCTGACTACACCGGCTTTCCTGAAATGATGGACGGTCGAGTCAAGACCCTCCATCCAAAAATCCACGGTGGACTCCTCGCTGAACGAGATAATGCCGAACACAACGCGCAAGCGGAAGCACACGGCATCGGTTCCATTGATATGGTGATATGCAATCTATACCCGTTTGAAGCGACTGTCGCCAAACCAGACGTAACACTTCCCGAAGCGATTGAGAACATCGACATCGGCGGTCCAACGATGATACGTGCGGCGGCGAAAAATTATCGACACGTCGCTGCCCTCACGGCTCCGAGCCAATATCCACAAATTATCGCCGATTTGGATGCCAACGATGGTTGCCTTTCAGAAGAACGGCGATTTGAATTGGCAAAAGCGGCGTTTGCACATACCGCCCACTACGACACCGCAATCGCTACTTATCTCACCGATGGTTCTCCGATGATAAGGGAGGGTAGTAAAGCAGAGGATTCCGAAACAGACGCATTCGCAGATAACCTAACTCTCCATTTCAAGAAGGAACGCACACTCCGTTATGGCGAGAACCCACACCAGCGCGCAGCTTTCTACAGAACTGAAACCACACCAGGACCGTCCGCAGCATGGGCGAACCAACGCAGTGGACAACCGCTCTCCTTCAATAATCTCCTCGATTTAGAAGCTGCTTTGGAAATTGTCAAAGATTTTAAGACCCCCGCCTGTGCCATCATCAAACATAACAATCCGTGCGGACTCGCAACAGCTGATAATCTACAAGATGCCTTTACGAATGCGCTGGAATGTGATCGCACCTCTGCCTTCGGTTCGATTGTTGGGTTAAACCGAAAAGTGACAATCCAGACAGCGAACACGATTCGCGAGGCAGCACAGGCAGGCGTAAAGATCGACGCAATTATCGCACCGAGTTATACCGAAAAAGCACTGCGTGCGTTGTCGCGTGTCAAACGCCGTCCTATCCTTGAAGTTGGGGCGTTGTCAACCTCCGACCCTGTTTTGCAGATTCGCAATATTACCGGCGGTATACTCGTCCAAGACCCGGATGTTCATGACATGGAAGCAGCAGCACTACAAGTTGCCACCAAACGTCCACCTACAGACGAGGAGATACAATCTCTACTGTTCGCCTGGAAGGCGTGCAAACATGTCAAATCCAACTGTATCCTGTTGGCGCATGGCACACAGAGCGTCGGTATCGGTGCGGGGCAGATGAGCCGAGTAGATGCCGCGATTATCGCTATCCGAAAGGCGGGTGAAAAGGCGAAGGGTGCAGTGTTAGCTTCGGATGCCTATTTCCCATTCCCTGATGGTGTTGAGATTGCCGGTGAGGCGGGTATCAGTGCGATTATTCAGCCAGGTGGTTCTGTCAATGACGCGCCTGTGATTGAAACCGCAGACGCTTACGGCATAGCAATGGTGCTGACAGGTGTCCGGCATTTCCGACATTAGTAACGCCGGAAGGGAGCATTGCCACGCTTTTATACGGTTTTCCCAAAAACTGGACATCCAATGATTTTTGTGATATTCTATGCCCAGAAAAATATGACAACTCATCGCGGACTAGGGAAAAGCAGGTTTCATTGTTGATATAGGCGGAGTCTCAAAGATGACTGAAAGCGGGAAATATATCAAGATCGTTGAGTGGTCAGACGCGGACGAATGCTTTATCGGGTACTGCCCCGGAATCATTGGTCCATGTTGCCATGCCACAGATGAAATTGAAGTTTATCAGCAGTTATGTGAGATCGTTGACGAGTGGATAGAGATTTTGCATCGAGACAATGAAGTACTCCCTCCGCCTACTATCGGTAAAAATATTGATGTACCCTTAATTGCTGTAACAATCTAATATGGCTATCAATTACAGTTGGTTACGCTCAGTTAAACAGAAAATCATCATAGGAACTTGGAATTGTCTACAACACTAACACTCCCATCTACAATAATCACAGGCGCAGGCGCGTCCGAGAACGTCGGCGAACAGGCGAAGCAGATTGGTGCAACGCGCGCGCTTATCGTCACCGATCCGGGTATCGCCAAAATCGGATATGCCGACAAAATCGCACAAAATTTACGCGATGCTGGCATAAGTAGCACCTGCTTCTCCGATGTTACACCCGATCCAACTTTACAGAACGTGCGAGACGGACTAAAGCAGTACACTGACGAAGCCTGCGATGTGATTGTGAGCATCGGTGGCGGCAGCGCAATCGACTGCGGAAAAGGTATCGCCATGAAACTAACCAATGATGGCGATTTTGCCGATTATATGGGTGTGGACAAGATTCCAAATCCGGGTGCACCCCTTATCGCAATACCGACGACAGGTGGCACCGGTAGCGAGGTCTCCAAAGTTACCGTTATTACAGATACCGAGCGGAATGTCAAAATGATGCTCAGTAGTGCTTGTCTATTGGCACACGTCGCGCTCGTGGACCCACTGCTGTCCCTCACAACGCCACCGCACTTGACAGCAGCGGTCGGTGTTGACGCGTTGACGCACGCAATAGAGGCGTACATCTCTAAGCGAGCGCAGCCAATCACCGACGCGCTCGCATTGAAGGCGATTGAGATGATTTCGGGGTCGTTACGGCAAGCATGGGCGGATGGTGAGAACATCTCCGCACGCACGGATATGATGATCGGAGCGTCTATCGCAGGGATGGCGTTCAGCAATTCCTCTGTCGCGCTGGTCCACGGCATGTCACGGCCGATCGGCGCATATTTCCACGTTCATCATGGACTCTCGAATTCGGTGTTGTTACGCGATGTGATGGCATTTAGCGTTGTCGGGGCGCCGGACCGCTTTGCAGATATTGCCCGTGCGATGGGTGAGCCACTTGACGGATTATCTCCGATGCAGCAAGCGGATGCAGCCGTTTCTGCTGTTGAAAGGCTCGTCACCGATATTCAGATGCCGCGACTCGGCGAAATTGATAAAATTGACAGGGAGAAATTCGAGGACATCATTGAACAGATGGCAGCGGATGCTCTTGCAAGCGGCAGTCCCGCAAACAATCCACGGCAGGCAACTGCTGAAGAAATCGTCGCACTATACCGCCAATGTTTTTAACCATTTTAGCCGTAGGGGCGAGGTCTCCTCGTCCGATAACAAGCACAGACCAGAATTTTGAAACGTGATAGGACACTATTATCTCACACCGCAAGTTTTAGAAGAGTCGTCTTAACGCTGCTGCTGTGCCTATCACTTGCCGGCTGTGGCACATCCGATGTTCTGATTCCAGATGGCAGTGCGCCCATCTATTATGGGACGATTGATAACATTGACAACGTCTACGACGGGGACACGATCCGAGATGTGGCTATCTTGATTTATCCATTTTATTCTCCAACACCCGGAATGAGTGAGGCACAATTAATACTCTGGCCCGGTATTGAGCGTCGCACCGACGGCATTTATAGCATCACAGACATCAGAATAGCAGGGATAGACACACCTGAAAAGCGTCCGATCCGCGAAAACCGCACTGAAGCCTCAATTCAACGTGAAAAAGAACGTGCTGAAGTTGCAATCGACTTTCTCAAACAGCTCCTCATTGACAACAGGAAAGACGACGGTACCCTCGGATTCGTAATTCAGAATCCGGAGTTGGATAAATATGCAGGTCGCACAGTCGCGGATGTGATATGCTTCAAAGATGGTGTGTCTACTGATGTTGCCGAAGCCTTGCTGGAAGCAGGACACGCCGTTGTTTATGACGGCGGCACAAAAACGCACGATTGGGGTGCGGAATAGGTAAAATATATGGAAAAGAAAAACTTAATCATTCCCAAACCCAGCCATGATTTAACTGAAAACCCGATTTTGACAACGGAAAAATCGGAGCGAAAACTTAATAGTTTAAAATATAAAATTGTTGTACCTGGTGATTTACCACCACAAATCCAAGGCTCACCGCATCTCGAACGTCTGAAACCCTACGGCGATGTTGTACTCTACACCGACCGACCCGAAACTGACGCAGAGAAAATCCGCCGTGCTGAAGATGCAGACATCCTCATCAATTCACGCGGACTCGTCAAGTGGCCCGCAGAAATCCTACGTCAACTCCCCAAACTCAAGTTAATTTCGCTCTGTTCCATCGGCACCGATATGATTGGACTGGAAGAGGCAAAGGTGCGTGGCATTACCGTTTGCAATCAACCCGGACGCACCGCGCCGGTTGTCGCGGAACACGGCTTCGGACTGATGTTCGCGCTCGCCAAACGTGCAGCATTCCTCACAGCTTCGATGAAGGCAGGTGGATGGCCCCGTATGGACAATATCTACCTGCAAGGGAAAACGTTAGGAATTGTCGGCACTGGGCATATCGGAGCAGAGATGGCACGTCTCGGACGCGCCATTGGGATGAATGTTATTGCGTGGACGTATCACCCTTCTGCGGCGCGGGCAAAGGCACTCGGCGTGCAATTTGTTCCTCTGGACGCACTTCTCCGTACTGCTGATGTCGTTAGCCTACATGTCAGACTGACAGAGGAGAGTCAACACCTCATCGGTGAACGTGAACTCAGCTTAATGAAACCGGGCGCGCTCGTCATCAATGTTGCCCGTGGGGGTGTAATTGATACAGATGCGCTAATCCGGGCATTAAACAGTGGCCATCTCGGTGGTGCTGCGATTGATGTCTATGATCAGGAACCGCTGCCGGCAAACCATCGGCTTTTGGCGTGTGAGCAGGTGATTCTGACACCGCATTGTGCTGATATGACACCTGAAGGGGTTGAACTTCTCAACGAGGGTGCCGTGGACAATATCATCGCTTTCCTCGAAGGCAAACCACAAAATGTAGTTGTTTGAATTAAAGAGATGCAATTAGCTCCAGATAAACCCGAGTCTCACCAGAAACCGATTTTCGACAACGGAGAAAATCGAGAGGAGACCCCCATAGTTAAAAAGCCGATTTTCGACAACGGAGAAAATCGAGAGGAGACCCCCCATAGTTAAAAATATTAAAAATATAGGTGTTGATACGGGTGGCACTTTCACGGACATCGTGATGCGTATCAACGGTGACCTGTTTACACATAAAGTACTGTCTACACCCCAAAACCCCGCAAACGCCGTGATACAAGGCGTGGATGAAATCTTGCGTCTGTACAGCACCGATATCGTAGGGGCTGGGTCACCCAGCCCTTATATCGTTCACGGATCAACGGTGGCGACAAACGCGCTCCTTGAACGTAGGGGGGCGCGCATTGCCCTCGTTACAACGAAAGGTTTTGAAGACATCTTAGAGATAGGTAGACAGGCGCGTCCAAGTCTCTACGATTTTTTCGTAGAACGTCCAGCACCGCTTGTCCCTGCTGACAGACGTTTCGGTATATCGGAACGGACGCTACACACAAGCGAAATCCAGACAGAGATTAAACCCGCCGATTTAGAGACACTCGCCTCCGAACTCGCTGCGTTAGAACTTGATGCAGTCGCAATCTGTTTCCTTTTCGCCTACGTCAACCCACAAAACGAACAGATTGTTGCGGAATATCTTGCACGGCTTGGGATACCGATTTCATGTTCGCACGAAGTCCTACCGGAATACCGCGAGTACGCACGGTTCAGCACTACTGTTGCGAATGCGTACATCCGTCCTACCTTAGAACGGCATCTCTCTACCCTAACAGATTCTGAACAGTTTCCGAAATCGTTCCGTCTAATGCTCTCCAATGGCGGTTGTGTTTCCGCAAAAAACTTTGAATCAGCGGGTATCCGCACCGTTCTTTCAGGTCCCGCGGGGGGTGTGCTCGGGGCGTATCAAATCGCCAAAGCTGCTGGCTACGATCAGATCATCACATTTGATATGGGTGGCACTTCAACGGATGTGAGCCTCTGTAATAACGGCATTTCACTCACGACGGAAAGCACGATCAGCGGTCTCCCGATCAAGGTGCCATTGATTGACATCTATACTGTCGGTGCCGGCGGCGGTTCTATCGCGACTGTGGACGCGGGGGGCGCGATGCGCGTTGGCCCCGAGAGTGCAGGCGCAGACCCAGGTCCAATTTGCTATGGAAACAACGGAGAGGACATCACCGTAACCGACGCAAATCTCTTTTTAGGGCGCATCGCCGCGACCCAGTTTTTAGGTGGTGCGATGGCACTTGACCTCAATAGGACCCGCGCACACGTTGAAAAATTTGCTTCACAACTCAGTATTCCCGCCCCGCAAGCTGCTGACGGTATTCTCAAGGTCGCCAACGCAGCCATGGAACGTGCGATCAAGGTTATCTCTGTGGAGCGTGGATTTGATACACGCGATTTCACACTCGTCTCTTTCGGAGGTGCCGGCGGTTTGCACGCCGCATTTATGGCAGAAAACCTCGGCATCGAAACAATCCTGATTCCACCAAACGGCGGTTTGCTCTCCGCCTACGGGATGCTCTTTGCAGATGTCGTCAAAGACTATTCACAGACAGTTCTATTGCGGTTTGAAACAGGCAGTGAAACACTTGTTGATACGTTAAACACTGCGTTTGACGAACTCTTAACCCGTGCGGAAAATGAGATGAAACCGGAAGGGTTCACACCTGATCAACTTAAGATTGACCGTTCCCTTGATATGCGATACGAAGGACAGTCTTATGAATTAAATATCCCTTATTTTACCGAAACAGGGGCACAGGCACTTGTTCAGCGGCTTCATGCCGCACACGATCAGCGGTTCGGTTATGCACGCACCGACGCACCGGTCGAAGTCGTAAACCTCCGGCTTACGGCAACTGGAGCAACCGATAAGCCTCCTATTCAACGGTTGCCACGCGTTGATGCCGATCCATCTGAAGCGTTTATCGTCCAAAACCGTGTTGTATTTGACGGTGAAACACTCATAACCGATTTCTATCGCCGTGAAGCGTTGCAGCCCGGCAACCAAATCGCGGGTCCCGCAATTGTAACGGAATTTAGCGCGACGACTGTTGTACCTCCAAATTTTTCCGCGGTTGTTGACGCGTATCAGAATCTGATTTTGCAGCAACGATAATTTTTACATTTTGTCACTTACCCCCATTTTTTTCTGAAGGTTTGTGGTGAAAGGTTTTTAGT
>VYCT01000284.1 GCA_009843785.1 Candidatus Poribacteria bacterium
GGGTTTAACGCACTTTTTAACAACTTTTTGCAAGTCCAAAACGACTAATTCCGAATTTTTTTGTTGATTCGTCAGGACGATTTAGTTTGCGGTTTTTTCGTCCAATTTTAGATGTGCCAGGTCCGGTAGATGTGCCAGGTCCGGTAGGTTCGGTTTTGCGGCGTACTCGCCCAAATGCGATCTGCATTCCTAACCGAACCATAAGCGTCAATTTTAAAAAATAACCGTTGTGGTCCCCAGACCGGTAGGTTCGGTTTCCTAACCGAACCGGATACTACGCGGAAACATTGAAGACTTCAAAGACCTCTTCAGTCCCATAGGGACGTTATGTTTATAGCAGCGTCAAGTCATAATTCTTCAGCCCTGTAAGGGCGGCATGTTTATATCTATAGCATTTCTGTTCCTTTCGACAAAATATTTACACATCCATAGATTCGTGAAGGTGAAATGTTCGAGAAGTATAAACAAAAATAGGAATCATCAAGAGGTGTTTTATGCGCTATCCTATTGTTATCCACAAAGATCCAGAGAGTTGTTACGGGGTTACTGTTCCGGATTTGCCTGGGTGTTCAGTGCCGGAAATACCATTGAGGAGGCCCTGATGCAAGCTGCGGAAGCCGTTGAGTGTTACCTTGAAGGTTTGCTGCTTGATAGTGAACCAATTCCTAATCCTAAGGATATTACATTTCATACAAACAACCCTGATTATGCTGGTGGGCTATGGGAAACCGTATCAATTGATCTGGCGGCATTAGTGCGTGAAGTGACTCCTATATACACCCTTAGTTAAAAACTTGACAATGCAAAGTAAATGTGGTATCATTACTATTAGCATATAAAACTTTATGCTGACGCGCGAATATTTGACAATTGCTAATCTATCTGCGGAAAGCGATAAACATGAAACTTTTGCGTTCACACTCCAACTTGCATAGCATATCTAACCATTGGCATTGGTGGCATTCCAACTGCTTGCGGAGGAGTGTGCGCCTAAACGGATAACTGAAATACATATTGAAAATCGTCGTTTTTCATTTCTAAGTCCAGTTGAAGCCTTATGCACACCGACCCCGGCAGCATAAGGTGTTTTTTTTGCAAAGTGCGCAGATTGACCTATAGTATTGGTTGTAGACAGGAACTCCGATTCCCGACGCTTGCTGAAGGATTCCGCAAAAGTAAATCCCAAGCATGTAGCTCGTAATGAAATTATGCCTTAAATGGCATAATTTGTCTTTGCTTTACATTTGGAGAGCGGATTCGAGAGAGAAACGCTAAATCCCTAACCTACAATAGTTAACCGCAAGGAAAATTTAAAAAATGAAAATTTTATCTGAACTTAAATATGACCGCGATGGTTTAGTCGCCGCGGTCATTCAAGATCGCACAAACAATGAAGTCCTAATGGTCGGCTATATGAACGCCGAAGCGATAACGGAAACGCTGACAACCGGGCGTGTCTGCTTCTGGAGCCGTTCCCGCCAAAAACTGTGGATCAAGGGGGAGACTTCAGGGCATACACAGACAGTGGAGTCTGTCGCAGTCGATTGTGACGGCGATGCCCTGCTCATAAAGGTTGAGCAGAAGGTTGCAGCGTGCCATGTTGGCTATCGCTCCTGCTTTTTTCGGGAAGTCTCCCCCGACGGTGAGTCAACGCGTGTCGTAGGTGATAAGATTTTTGAGGAAGATGCAGTGTATTAGCCGCCGTAAACGTGTCCGTTATAGGTTTAGCACTCACTATGGACAACAGGCAATAAACTGCTCTACTATTGGAGATGGGTTTGATTTTAAAGAAAACCGCCTGCTAACAACGGCAGCAGGCGAAGAAGTTGGCCCATAGTTAAAAATATGTATTATCCGACGTTGGAAGATTTTCGCGAGGCAGCGAAATCAGGAAACACAATACCGGTATATCGCTCGATTTTGGCAGATATGGAGACACCGGTGTCTGCCTTTTACAAGTTGATGCCAGATAATTATGCATTCTTGCTCGAAAGCGTTGAAGGTGGCGAAAACGTTGCACGCTACTCCTTCTTGGGAAGTCAACCCTCGGTGCTTTTCCAGAGTAAAGGGCATCAGGTGACGATTGAGTACTTAGAAAAAGGCGAAACCGTCGTTCAGGAATATGAAGATCCGTTGCGTGCCCTTGAGGAATTGATGCAGGATTACCGACCTGTTAACAATCCTGAGTTACCGAAATTCCACGGCGGTGCAGTCGGTTATATGAGTTATGACATGGTGCGCTTCGTGGAGGAATTGCCAGATAATACCGAAGATGAACTGCAGCTTCCCGATTGCTTTTTCATGATTGCCGAGACGATTCTGATATTCGATCATGTGAACCATCAGATCAAGGTCGTGGCGAACGCGCATATTGATGGAGATGTGGATGTTGCTTATGCCGATGCTATTGCGAAGATTGATGCATTGGTCGAGAAACTCAGGGCTGCTTCCGAACCGCATTTACGCACGGATAGCGGTGAGCATCAGGGGCGGTACGATGAAATCATATCCGATCCGCAATCGAATTTCACAAAATCCGATTACGAAGCCGCCGTCAGGCGCGCGAAGGAATACATAGCGGCAGGCGACATCATCCAGGTTGTGCCTTCACAGCGATTCAGTTGTCCGGTATCTGTGGATTCCTTTGATGTATATCGCGCATTGCGCATGGTCAATCCATCACCCTATATGTATTACCTGAAGTTGAATGATTTTGACATTGTAGGGGCATCACCGGAAATGATGGTGAGAGTGGAGGATGGACTCGTCCAGACCGTTCCCATTGCAGGCACACGCCCGCGTGGCACGACGCCAGAAGAAGACAAAGCGTTGGAACGGATACTCCTCACTGACCCAAAGGAACGCGCCGAGCACGTGATGCTTGTCGATTTGGGACGAAATGACCTCGGCCGCGTCTGTGAATATCATACGGTTGAAGTTACCGAGCTCATGATCGTCGAGCGTTTTTCACACGTGATGCATATCGTCTCACACGTCATCGGACGCTTACGCGAAGATCTTACCGCTTTTGATGTACTGCGCGCGTGCCTTCCTGCCGGAACACTCTCTGGTGCCCCAAAGATACGCGCAATGGAAATCATTGATGAACTTGAACCGACGCGTCGTGCTACGTACGGCGGAACGGTCGGGTATTTCAGCTTTTCCGGCAGTGCCGACACAGCGATTACGATCCGAACCGCGGTCATCAAAGATGGCACCGCTTATGTGCAAGCTGGGGGTGGTGTCGTTGCGGATTCAGTACCTGAAACTGAGTATTACGAAACCGTCAGCAAAGCGAAAGCAATGCTCAGTGCTATCGCATTGGCTGAGGAACAGTTAGCAGTTTTCAGTTAAGAGTAAAAGAAGAAAAAATAGTTTTCTTCTTAGTTTCCAAAGATAGGCAGCCCGTAACGAAGTGGAGGGGTTTTTGCTTGGGTGTTTCTTCAGATCTACGGAAAGGGACCTCAATGTCTAAACCCACTTCATCGAACCGCAAGGAAAATTAAAAAGATGGTTTTAATGATTGATAACTACGACTCCTTTACCTATAACTTGGTTCAGTATTTGGGTGAACTCGGTGCTGAACTGGAGGTACATCGGAGTCGCAAGATAGGATTGGATGCGTTAGACACACTGCAACCGGAACGAATTGTCATTTCACCCGGGCCTTGTACACCGAAAGAGGCTGGCATCTCCAACGATACCATACAACACTTCGCAGGAAAAGTACCGATTTTAGGGGTCTGCCTTGGACATCAGTGTATCGGCGATGTGTTTGGCGGTGAAGTTGTCCGTGCAGATCGATTGATGCACGGCAAGACCTCTATGATACACCACAATGGTGCTGAACTTTTCGAGGGGTTAGACAACCCGTTTGAAGCGACCCGCTACCATTCGCTTATCGTGAAAAAAGAGACACTCCCGGACTGCTTTGAGATTACCGCTTGGACGGATCAGGACGAGATTATGGGACTTCGGCATAAGACTTTGCCGATCTGGGGTGTCCAATTCCACCCAGAGTCAATCTTAACAGCTGCCGGGAAAGACTTATTGGCAAACTTCCTGGCACTCTAAATTACGATAGTTTGGACAATCTTTCGTAGAATAGGCTGTTAGCCTGTTCAATCTTTCGTAGAATAGGAAACCTTGGTCTCCTGTTCAGTCTTGTGTAGAATAGGCTGTTAGCCTGTTCACTCTTGTATTTTTTCGCAAGTTCTCTGCGGTGTGAAACGCGTAGAAAAATCCCTTTCGCTTTGAAAAATCAACCCGAATGTGATACAGTTTGTCCAAACTATTGTATAGATTAACAGAAAGGTTTAACCATGACAAAACAAACGAATAAGACAACACCTATACCGGTCTTGGTTTCTTGGTCCTCAGGCAAAGATTCCGCGTGGGCACTCCATACGCTCGGCCAACAACCCGAACGTTACGATGTTCGCGGCATCTTTACAACTGTCACAAAAACATTTGACCGCGTTTCTATCCATTCTACGCCTGCATGGGTGCTAAAACAACAAGCCGAAAAACTCGGTGTACCGTTATACGAGATACCGATCCCCTATCCGTGTTCCAATGCAATCTACGAAGAAGCGATGCGAAAGTTCCTTGCTGAAGTAGAAACGTTGCCAGAACATTTGACAGCGTCACATTTCGCATTCGGGGATCTCTTTTTGGAAGACATCCGGGCATACCGCGAGGATAAACTCAAAGGCACCGGTTTCACACCGGTTTTCCCAGTATGGGGAGAGGACACACCGCTGCTTGCCGAAAAGATGATCGCTTCTGGCTTGCGTGCCATTATCACCGCACTCAACCCAACCAAAGTTCCCGCCGACTTTGCAGGACGATGGTTTGACGCGGACCTCCTCGCAGATTTGCCAGAGAGCGTAGATCCCCTCGGCGAAAACGGGGAATTCCATACATGTGTTGTTGATGGACCGATGTTCAGTTCACCTGTCGCCGCGAAACCGGGTGAAGTCGTTCAACGCGACATCGTTTCAGCCAAGGATAAAGATGACAAAATTCACACAAGCAGCAACACCTCACCCACTTATGTCTATGCTGATGTGGTGCCTATAGATGAATAATTGGAAAAAAGCAGCTGTCCTGTGGACAGGCGGAAAAGATTCTGCACTCGCATTTCAAGTCTCCTTAAATCTTTACGATATAAGGAGACTTATCTGTTTTGTTCCAGCGGACAATCGACAATTCCTTGCGCATCCGACGGAACTCATGGAAATACAAGCGCAAAAGATCGAGATCCCAATTGAATTCGTACCGATCTCCGAACCCTATAAACAGAGTTACCGCCAACAAATTGAGGCGATGAGAGACACCGGAATTGAGATGCTAATTACGGGCGATATTTCTACGGTAGACGGAATGCCAAATTGGATAGAGGAAGTCGCTAAAGGTTTAATAGAAGTCTATAAACCATTGTGGGAATTGGACCGGTATACAATATTAGATACCTTAATCTCCGACAAATTTAAAGTCATCTGCTCCCTCGCCTACAAAAAGCACTTTCAACCGACTATTGCTGGTAGATATTTGGATGCCGATCTCATTTCAGAATTGAAGCAGCTCCCAATTGACGCATGCGGGGAGCAAGGCGAGTACCACACATGGGTATTAGACGCACCGTTCTTCAAAGCACCTGTGCAGTTGAAAGGTACACGTATCATTGATGCGGACGTGTATTGCTATCTCGCCTACGAGCGAGCGATTTAATGCTCTGACTTTAGCTGCTTCTGTACGCATACAAATTTAACTGAAGATAGATTTTCCTATCCGCTTCCCTTGATTTATCTTAAAATGTATACTAATTCTTACTATAGTTCGGACAATCTTCTGTAGAATAGGCTGTTAGCCTGTTCACTCTTTCGATGACACATCAAAATATCCGCTTCCCAGCGCATCTGATCCGCAAGGTGAATTTCTAACGCGCTTTATCGAAACACACGCCTATCGGTGCAGAATTATGCACCCGTTTCACGGTTTCAAGGTGTCACTATAGGGTGAAATCGGAGGTGATCTATGAAAAACAGTGATACACAATTAATCCATCGTGTTCTCAACGGCGATGATACCGCTTTTTCCGAACTTGTGAAAAAATATCAAAAACAGGTGCACGCGCTTGCGTGGCGGAAAATCGGAGATTTTCACATCGCCGAGGAGATTACACAGGATACATTCCTGAAAGCCTATCAGAAACTCCGAACGCTGAAGAAGCCGCAGCGTTTTGCAAGTTGGCTTTATGTGATTGCCGCAAACCGCTGCAACACATGGCTGCACAAAAAGCACTTGCGAGCGCAGTTGTTGAAAAACAAGGGCGGCGTACGACCTGAAAAACCGTCGTATTCCGAATACGTCGTTGAAGAAAACGAGCGCATCTCCGTGGAAACCCAACGCGAGGTCGTCAAAAAACTACTTGCGAAGCTTGAGGAGAGCGAACGCACTGTGATGACGCTACACTACTTCGCGGAGATGTCGTGTACCGAGATCGGCGCCTTCTTAGGTGTATCTGCAAATACGATTAAGAGTCGACTGCGCCGTGCCCAACAGCGTTTAAAGAGGGAAGAACCCTTCATAAGAGAGGCTTTAGGCAACTTCCAAATCTCACCGAATCTTACCGAGACCATTATGCGTGAGGTTTCACGTATCAAACTAATGCCCCCGTCTTCTGTTAGTAAACCGTTCGTGCCGTGGGCAGTTGCTGCGTCCACGTTAGCAGTGGTGTTGCTCATGCTCGGTTTTGGCAATCGCCAGTACCTGACGCGTTTTCAGCAACCTTATAGTTTCGATGCCGCTTCGGAAATGACAGTTGAAATCATTGACACACCTATAGTCGCGAACCTCGAATCAAAAATAGATGTGCGGACACAAATAGGAAGGACCAACGCAGTGGGTAAGCGTCATACCCCTGAACAGCAACCTAACGATGCGCCTGCAACAGTTGCAGAGCCGCAAACGGAGGAAACCGTGAAAGATTGGACACAATGGGAATTGCCTGAAAAGGCGAAAGCGCGTCTCGGAAAAGGCGGAATCAACGTACTTCAATTCTCACCGGACGGCACCCAACTTGCAGTAGGCAGCAATATTGGGGTATGGCTTTACGATGTGGAAACAGGAAAAGAAGTATCCATGTTCCCCGGTATGTGCCAATCCCTCGCATTTTCGCCAGATGGACGATTCCTTGCTCATGGAGGCAATCAGTACCGTGGAGAGGCACTTCAGTTGTGGGAAGTCGCTACCAGACGAAAAGTGGCTCTCCCAGCATCGCAGTTCTCTGCCGCAGTATTGCAGTTTTCTGAGGACAGCAAAACGCTTATCAGTTTGGAAAACCATGGGCTCTCAATTAATCATTTAGATATTGATACCAGAAAGGGAAATGTGAAGAAGATCAAAGACCAATCTTCAAATTTTTCCCCTGCACCCGATGCACTCACTGACGATAAATTTGCTGTCGGCAGGAAGGACGGAAGAATTGAATTGTGGGATACAATAACCGGTGAAAAGTTATTCACGCTCAGTGGACATGCGGAATCATCTGATCATTCTGAAGAACGTGCCTTCTCCGAGGGATGTGTCTTAGCCTTGGCATTTTCGCCTGATGGAACCCAGCTCGCCAGCGGCGGTGGAGACACAACGGTGCGATTATGGAGTGCCACCAGCAACGATGAACCGACCATTCTCCATCAGTACCACGAAGGTTGGGTAAATGTGTTAGCATTTTCGCCGGACGGAAAAATGCTTGCAAGCGGAAGCACCGATAAAACCGTGCTTTTGTCGGATACCACTACAGGTAAACTACTCGCGGCACTCACTGGACATATTAACGGCATTACTGCCCTAACGTTTTCACCCGACGGTAGTAGACTTGCAAGTGCAAGCGCAGACGGCACCGTCCGGTTTTGGGATACCAAGACCGGCAAATCGCTTGCGACGCGTATCAACGGACATTCACACTGGATAAAGGCGGCCACTTTCTTGAGAGAGAATTCAACGCTTGTTAGCGCGGCATCTAACGGCATAATTACCTTTTGGGATTTAAAAACACCACAAAATCCAACGCTTCAGACAGGAGAACATCGGGATTGGTTCGAGAGCTTGGTGTTTTCACCAGATGGCACGAGGCTCGCCAGTATCGGTCTAAAACATGCGAACATGATCTTCAAGGGAGGGGGTGCCGTTCTTACCTCAACATCATCTGATAACTTGATCCGTTTAACTGACACCCGCACCGGGCATGAGGTAACCTCAAAAGAGACACATTATCCCTCAAATCCGACATTTTCACCCGACGGAAAAATGTTAGCCTTCAGCGGTTCAGATAAGATCCATTTGTGGCATACAGAAACAGGGCACACACTCGACATTCCCTTCTTCAATCCGAACGATCATCCCGGATTATCTTATCACCCTGAAATCAGCGCACTGGCATTCTCCGCGGTTAGAAAAGAACTTGTCAGTGCTACTGCGACCGGAAAAGTTCAAGTATGGGATACGGAAACGGGTGCTGCATTAGCGACCCTTCTTGCCGGACAGAACTTGGATGAGTTCGCAAATAATATTGAGGAATTAATTTCAGCATTGACATTCTCGCCAGATGGAACGTTGCTTGCCGTGGGAAGTATTCAGCGAATTCGACTGTTCGGAAGTGAGAAATATATTGACCTGAAGAAAGAAATACCTCATAATTCTAACGTATTGGTATTTTCGCCGGATAATGGCGTGCTTGTGAATGGAGAAGCAAGTGGCGAGATCCAGTTATGGGATGTTAGAACCGGCAACAAACTCACCACACTCACCGGACATACAGCTCAGGTGGAGACGTTGAAATTCTCTCCCGATGGGAAAACAATCGTCAGTACAGGCGCAGATGGCACAATCCTTCTATGGGACTGGGAGGAAGTCCTCGAAGGCATAAAGGTAGGAGAATAAAGGCGTGCTGAAATTGGTTCATTGAGTTCAGACGATCTTTGTATAATTGCCTTCCTCGCAACTTCGTCTAGCTTTTTCTATAAGAGGCTCAAGACGACCGGCCTTTACGTCTGTTTCAAATTGCTCATCCCATGCTTCTTCTATAGCAACTAAAGTTTGGTGAAGAATATCGTGTAGTTCTTTTCGGACGATCTCTACCGTTTCGCCTTCACATTTTACCTCTGGTAAATCAGGAATCCATCCAAGCCATGCAACCCCGTTCTTTTTTATGTATGCTGTGAATGTCTCATCAAACGTCTCATTATGAACAACATGCGTCAATGGATACCCTTTCTTGAATTCCATATTACACCTCATATTTTAATTTTACGATATTATAAAAAATGTCATCACGATATGTCAAGATTATTTTAAATATTACGACGCTCTGATTCTAACCACTTCTGCACCCGTGCCAACTTATTAGGGGCGATGTGAACAACGTTATCATCTGTTGGAAAATCTCCATTTTCTACCTCATTTACGTATTGCAATATCGCCTCAAAGGTGAGGTGGTCGTAATCCTGATAGCGTTTGGCGTGTTTGAAAAGCGGACCGATGCCTAAGACATCGTTAATAACAAGCACCTGTCCATCGCAATATCGACCGGCACCGATACCGATGGTCGGAATATCAACCGTCTCCGTTATGATTTGGCTGACCTCTTCGGTGATTTTCTCAAGGACAATGAGTTTCGCACCCGCGTCTGCGAGTGCCTCCGCTGCTTTGATGAGTCGTTTCGCTTTCGCAAAGGTCTTTCCGTGTGTCGCTGCTTTGCTACCGTGGATTTGTGGGTTGTGACCAATGTGTGCACAAGTCTCTATACCTTGCTCAGCCAATGCCTTGACAATGGGAATTTTCTCGATACCACCTTCCAGTTTAACACCATCTGCCCCATCGGCTAAGAAAAATTTGGCGTTGGTAACAGCCTGTTTGACATCGCAGTCGGCAGCATAAGGCATATCAACGAGAAGATAGGCATCTGTCACACCGCGACGCACCGCTTTAAGGTGATGACGCATATCCGCCATCGTCACCTCCGTCTCGCTTTTATAACCGAGGATGTTCGTACCGACACTATCCCCGACAAAGACAATATCGATCCCCGCATCGTCTTGCAAGCAAGCAGTCGGATAATCGTAACAGGTCAGCACAGTGATCGGTTGGTGTTGCTGTTTTTTTCCGCGTAAGAAACCGATGTCTTTTTTCACAAGCTTTCTCCTCACAAAAAACCCGAAGTTTTAAATGTGTTCGGATGCCTGGCTTACTGTTTTGAAGACAGTGTCAATCGCGCCAAAAAGAGTTGGCAAATCGTCTACGCTAAAGCTGGTCTTGTTCCGCGTGAAGGCATCACCAATGAGGTATCCGAATTGCCACAAAGTCCCGTCGCTCACGATGCCATAGACAGGGATATCTGAGTCGGCATTGATTTTTTGTGCTGCGACCAGTTCTGCAAGACACTGTCCCCAGCCTTGTTCAAAATCATTTTTCTTGGCTTCAACGAACATTATCAACGGCATCCCGACAACGAGCATACCCAATTCAGATCGAGTTGAGATGAAATAATCCGGTGTACCGCTGAGTGTTTCATCGTAAACGATCGGTTTCTTTATCCAGAGCGCGTAATCTTCAGCATATTCTTTGTAAACTTCCCGCAAAACAGGGAAAATGACTGCTTCACATCTGGCACTTTCAGAGGCGAAAACGTCGATGTATCGTCGGCTAAATGCTAATTCCTGCAAAAATTGTTTTGAAGGAGTGTGTGTCGTCTCCTCAACCGCTATAAAGTCGTTCTCGGTGTGTTTGATTCTAAATTTTTCCTGAACTTCGGGTATTGTTTTGAAATCGCTAAATGCCATTATGCTGTACCTCCAAGGTTTTAGGTTAAAACCGCTGCCACAGTTTCCCCAATGCTGGCAAGGCTATCGGCAACGGCAATGCCAGCATTTTTGAGTGCCTGAATTTTGTCCGCAGCGGTGCCTTGTCCACCAGAGATGATTGCCCCTGCATGTCCCATCCGTTTACCCGGCGGCGCGGTCTGTCCGGCGATAAAACCTACGACAGGCTTCGTCATTTCGTCCTTCACGAACTCCGCTGCCCGCTCTTCAGCCGTTCCGCCGATTTCACCGATTAAAACGACAGCGTGTGTGTCGTCGTCCGCTTCAAAGAGTCTGAGGACATCAACGAAGTTTGTCCCAATCACCGGATCGCCACCGATACCGACGCAGGTGGACTGTCCGATGCCGAGCCGTTTCAGTTGATAGGCAGCTTCATAAGTTAGCGTTCCACTCCGAGAAACGATCCCAACGTTACCAGGCGTATAGGCAAACTCTGGCATCACACCGATCTTGCATTCGCCGGGGGTAATGATACCCGGACAGTTCGGACCGATGAGCCTCGGTGGACCGTTCGGGATGATAAACGGATTGTCAAAATTGCCTGCCTTCAAGTACGCTTTCGCCTTAACCATATCAAGGACCGGGATATGTTCAGATATACAGACGATAAGCGACACCCCAGCCGCCGCGGCTTCCATGACCGAATCTGCTGCATTGAAGCGCGCAGGCACGAAAATCAGCGAGGTATCCGCGCCAGTTGCTGCAACACCTTCTGCTACGGTGTCAAACACCGGAATACCGTTCACATCGGTTCCACCTCTACCCGGAACCGCACCAGCGACAATTTGCGTGCCATAAGCTGCGCACTGCTCCGTATGAAAGCGTCCTGAACGCCCCGTGATGCCTTGAACGATCACTTTTGTGTTTTTATTTACGAGTATGCTCATATTTTTTTATAGTTGTCGGTTATCAGTTATCGGTTTTCAGTTGCCTTGTTGTGGTGTTCAGATACGCTGTGGATTTCACAAGAAAACTGTCTACCACAAGATATTGCCTGACAACTGACGACTGATAACTGTTTTTTAGTATGCACGAGCAAAAATTGCAATCTCCGCCGCAGGTTTACCGCAGACAATACATTCACCATCTCCACCGGGTTGTTCCATCGGGATGCATCGGATAGTCGCCTGTGTCTCTTCACTGACCTTATCTTCACATGCTGCGTCACCGCACCAGCGGGCCCGAGCGAATCCATCCTCAATAACCTCTTTGAAGGTGTCGTAGGTATCCGGTTCAAAAGTATTCGCATCCCGAAACGCTGTTGCCCGTTCAAGCATATCTGCTTGAATCGTCTCAAGCATCTGTGTTACTGTTTCCGCGACATTATCCATCGGAACAAACATTTTGCCGTCCTTACCCGGTATATCACGCCGTGCGAGCACAATCTGCTGGTTGCTCAGATCGCGGGGACCGATCTCAATACGCAAGGGAACACCTTTGAGTTCCCATTCGTTAAATCGCCATCCGGGTGAATACTCGAACCTATCGTCAACGTGATAACGGACACCGTTTAGGGTCTCACAGATACCGTCAACGGCTTGCATGACCCCTTGCTTATCATCGTCTCTATTCTTAGGAACGATTGGCACAATGACGAGTTGTGTAGGGGCAAGTCGCGGAGGTAAGACTAATCCTTGATCATCCCCATGCGCCATGATAATTGCCCCGATTATCCGCGTGCTTACACCCCAACTCGTTGTCCAGCAGTGCTGCTGTTTCTGATTCGCATCAAGATATTGAATATCAAAGGCTTTGGCGAAATTCTGTCCGAGATCGTGTGATGTACCCGCTTGGAGGGCGCGTTTATCGCCCATCATCGCCTCAATGGTGTAGGAGGTCAGGGCACCAGGGAATTTTTCGCTTTCGCTTTTGCGTCCCGGGATAACAGGTATCGCCGCTTCGTTGACTGCGAAATCGGTGTAGATATCCAGAATGCGGAGCGTTTCTTCTTCCGCTTCCGCGTGTGTCGCGTGGGCAGTATGGCCTTCCTGCCAGTAGAATTCCAGTGTTCTCAGGAAAAGACGGGTTCGCTGCTCCCAACGGACTACGTTTGCCCACTGATTGATAAGCACAGGTAGATCGCGGTAAGACTGAATCCACTGGCTATACATATAGCCGATAATGGTTTCAGATGTCGGACGCACCGCAAGCGGCTCCTCCAACTTTTCCCCACCACCGTGTGTGACAATAGCGAGCTCCGGTTTGAAGCCCTCGACGTGTTCTGCCTCTTTCTCAATAAAGCTCATCGGAATAAAGAGCGGAAAAGCGGCGTTTTGGTGTCCTGTCTCCTTGAAACGGGTATCCAACTGTTCCTTGACGTTCTCCCAGAGTGCGTAACCGTACGGACGCACGACCATGCAGCCGCGCACGGGCGCGTAATCTGCCATCTCCGCTTGACGGATCACCTGGGTATACCATTTTGCGTAGTCTTCACTACGGGGAACTATTTTATCAAACATCTGTTTTCCTTTGCGGATCATTGTCCGTTAAAGCAACTATACCGGGGAGTGGCTTGCCTTCTAAAAACTCCAACGAGGCACCGCCTCCCGTTGAGATATGCGTCATCCGAGCCGCGACACCGGCTTGTTGTATCGCTGCGACACAATCACCGCCACCGATAATGCTCACAGATTCCGAATCTGCAATCTGTTTTGCCACTGCAATCGTGCCTTGTGCAAACTTCTCGAATTCATAGACCCCCAAGGGACCGTTCCATACCACTGTTTTCGCCGCTCCGATCTCTTCACCAAAAACTGATACAGTTTCAGGACCGATGTCTAATCCCTGCCAGCCGTCCGGAATAGACCCTTTACCAACGACCTGAGCCTCCGTTTCGGGAGCAAAGTCTCGTCCGACAACGTGGTCTACGGGTAGTAAAACAGTATCCGAGAAGTCTGTCCTTTCAACCAATGATCTTGCAACGTCAAGTTTCTCGGCTTCGAGAAGCGAATCGCCGATATTTAACCCCATCGCTGACAGAAAGGTGTATGCCATACCTCCACCGATGAGCAGCTTATCCACCTGTTCAAGGAGCGTTTCAATGAGTGTAATTTTGTCGGATATCTTCGCACCGCCGAGAATAGCGACATAAGGACGCGCAGGGGTTTCGAGGCTTGTACTGAGATAATAAATTTCGCGTGCCATCAAGAGTCCTGCGACACACGGATTGAGATAGTGGGTTACGCCCTCAGTTGAAGCGTGTGCCCGGTGTGCTGTGCCGAAGGCATCGTTGACATAGACATCTGCAAGCGAAGCGAGTTGCTGAGCAAATGCTGCGTCGTTTTCCGTCTCTTCCGCATAAAAGCGAACATTCTCAAGGAGCAGCACCTCGCCATTACGTAAAGACGCAACGGCACTTTGCACGGATTCACCCATGCAATCGTTGACGTGTGCAACGCGCGTGCCGAGTTTCCGACTCAAAGCCACAGCGAGCGGTTCGGTCGTAAGCGTTTCCCTGTCCGCTGCCGAACCTACTTCCGGTCTACCTAAGTGTGTCACCAAAATGATTCTGGCATCTGCGTTGATGAGGGCGAGGAGCGTCGGCAAAGCAGCAGTGATACGCGTTTCATCTGTGATCTTCCCATCTACCATCGGAACATTGAAGTCCACCCGTACGAGAACACGTTTTCCAGTAACATCTATATCCTTTAATTCAAGTTTGTCCACGTATCTAATTCTCCCAGGTGCTTACGCAGAATTCGCCGCCGTTACCGCAAGTTGTGCTGCTTCAGATAGTCCTTCCGCTTGTTGGACGTTCAGATCGGATTCCGCAATAATTCGTTTTCCAAGTTCTACGTTTGTCCCTTCTAACCGGACGACAAGGGGAACGTTGAGTTCGACCTGTTTCGCCGCTTCAACGATGCCGTTCGCGATAGTGTCGCATTTCATGATACCGCCAAAGATGTTCACGAGAACAGCCTTCACATTTTCATCTGCAAGAATAAGACGGAAAGCGTGCGCGACCGCCTCCACAGTTGCGCCACCCCCAACATCAAGGAAGTTTGCAGGTTCACCGCCGTTCTGTTTGATGATGTCCATTGTTGCCATCGCTAACCCCGCACCGTTCACCATACAACCGATGTCGCCGTCAAGGCGGATATAACTCAGTCCGGATTCACTCGCCTCCAATTCACTTGGATCCTCTTCGTGCGGATCGCGCATCTCAGCAATATCAGGATGTCGCCAGAGTGAGTTGTCGTCAAAGTTTACCTTGGAATCGAGCGCGACGATGTCTAATTCATTGTCTGTTGTTACGATCGCTAATGGATTAATCTCTACCAGTGAACAGTCGCATCCGATGAATGCCTTGTAAAGTGATAAAATCAGTGCTGCGGCATTTGGAATGATCGGGCGATAACTTGGGTCAGTAATCAGTTTGTATGCGAACGCTCGCGCTTGAAATTCGGTTAACCCGAAAGCGGGGTCGATTTGTGTTCTAATGATCTTTTCGGGGGTTTGTGCTGCAACCTCCTCAATATTGACACCCCCCTCTTCGCTGCCGATTAAGGTGAGTTGTGAGGTTTCGCGATCAAGTAGTATAGCGAGGTAGTATTCTTTCTTTATTTCTACAGCTGCGGCGATAAGCACTTTACGGACACGTTTCCCTTCCGGACCGGTCTGCGGAGTCACAAGTTGCATACCAAGGAGTGTTTCAGCGTGTTGTTTGACTTCGGCGAGTGAGTTCGCGATTTTAATGCCGCCGCCTTTCCCGCGCCCACCCGCATGGATTTGTGCCTTGACAACGTATCTATTACAATCAAGGGAACGCGCAACGGTTTCCGCCTCTTCTGGCGTTTCGGCAACTGTGCCGGGTAACGTCCTGACACCGTACGATTCTAAAATCTGTTTGGCTTGGTATTCGTGGATATTCATGTTTTTCTATGATTCTTGGCTAAGACTCCTTTAGCATTCATATCTTGTATGTTCTGGATCAATATCTCAAAAATTATACCATACTTGAGCGGAAATTGCAAGTTTTTCAAAAGGACTGGAACCGAAACCGAATCAACCTGACGGACGCTCTTGTATCACTGGAATCACGTAACTCCGAATTGTCAAGCCGTCTATCGTTTCTGTCTCCACGCGCGGCTCCGGCGCGTTGCGATGGTCAAACACAACGTAGTATCCTGCTTCGGTGCCCTCTGATCTGACGTACGCTGCGAGTTGGGATTTACCTGATTGGTAACGGCGATCTCCACCCCAAATTTTTGTTTCAACGATGTATTTTTGGTTTCTGTGGAGAATCAGGATATCCATTCTACCGCGCCCTGTTGGCACCTCAAGATACATCGTCCCGCCCACGCTCTGGACAAACTGCTCAAGATAGGCAAAAAGGAGATGTTGACCGACATATTCTTGGGGTGTATCTGGGACTTGTAGAATTTTGAAACCGACACGTGCGATAAAGTCGCGGAAGTTATCAAGGAGTGCTGCCATCTGAATCTGCCCGTCCGGTGTGAGATAGTCCTGAAATTCTGTGCGATTGTCTTCTGGTAAATATTCCCGCTCCAATCCATTTACTATTGGTTTGAATACCCGAATAATACGGTACTGGTAAATCGGGTTGATAATTTCACACATACCGTCAGCACCTTCAGCAATAACACCATAAGTAGCAAGTTCGTTGATAATGTCACTGTCCAAGTTGAAGTCCACGCCTTCATCATAAGCAGCGATTTTCATGAGGAGTGCCTCAAATCGTCGGTCCCTGCGGATATTCGCTACGAGATGTTCAATATTTGTACTTCGTCCGCGAAGGAGCTGCACGTGTGCTTCCGAAAAGTGTTCCATCGTAATCGGTTCGTTTTTTGGGATGTCCATTTCCTCGGTAAGAATTTGCGCCAATTGATTGACAAGCACAGGTTGACCGGCAGTCTGTTTGTAGATGGCTTCAATGGTTTCAGGTGTGAAAGGTTGTCCGACTTCATCGGTGTATTGTGAAAAGAGTTCTTGCACCTGTTCAAGCGTGAAATTGGGCAATTTGAACTCGTCTTGTATATTAAACGGAGAGATGGAGCGATCGTAGTTGAGTTGTGTGATGTTCTTGACACCGACGATGCTGATACTGTGTGGGCATCGTTCCCTTCCAGAAAGGTATATCTGACGAAACGAGTGTAGAAACCCTCTGAGAGTGTCTCGTGGAATGCTATCAAACTCATCGATAATCATGACAAACTGTTGGTCTCCAAGCAAATTCCCCAGATTTTCAAAAAACTCACGCATCGAAACAGGCTCGGTTATCTGAGCATTCGCCAAATAACTGTTAAGCCTATCAGAAGGATTCTCCCGACGCTTTTGAAAGACTTTCCTAATTTCCTTACGAATTTCTTTGCCAAGAGATCGGTAAAAAGTGTCGGCATCACTGTCTACGTATCCCTCAAAATTAAGGTGTATTGGAAAATAGGTGTCTCTTTCGTCTTCAAGTGTGCTAAGGGCGTTTCGGAAAAGTGTGGTCTTGCCTGTCTGGCGTGGTGCAAAGAGGACAACATACCTCCCTTTTTTGAGCCGACTCACAAAATCCGAGAGTTCCTCTGTGCGTGCAACCACGTAGTTATCTTCAGGATAGACGGGACCGCGAGTTTCAAACCATCTCATTTTCTCTCCTCCTGTAACGGGTTGTACGGACTGTAACGGGTTGTACGGATTATATCAGATTCAGGCGTGGAAGTCTATAAAACACAATCTTCTTTTTTTAGAGCGGACTTATCATGTTCAAGACGCTCTAATAAAGTTTGAACAGTTTCCTGAAAAACAGGGTGCACAAAATCGGGGGCGATTTCCGCTAACGGAGCCAGCACAAAACGGCGGCGATGCATCTCTGGGTGCGGAATGACGAGTTTCTCCGTCTGGAGACACATATCTCCATAGATTAATATGTCCAAGTCAATTTCTCTTGGACCCCAGCGGATGCGGTGTTTTCTACCAATAGCGGTCTCAATGTTTTTTAGGGTATGTAGCAAGGAAAGGGGAGCAAGGGAGGTTTGAATCGCAGCGACACCGTTCAGAAATTGGGCTTGTGCTTCATATCCTACGGGGTCGGTTTTGTAAACGGAGGAAATTTTTTCTAATGTGATCTCCTCCGTCTTTGATAAAGCGTGAATAGCATTCTGGATATGCGCCAGTCGATCGCCGATATTGCTTCCGAAACCAATGTAGGCTACGTGCGTAGCGTTTGCAGTTGGTAGTAACATAGCTGAACCCCAGCGGCTCGTGAATGCCACAAATCAATTAGGCACTCAATAAAAGTTCCTCAAGGTTCCTACCAACAGTCGGCTGTGGGAGAGGTTTATTTTTTTCCTGGGCGTGCGCTAACAACTCGTCAACGATCTCACATAATTGTCCGAAAACTTCTATTTCGTTATCGCCGTGGCAACACGGTCCGATAATTCCGGGACAATATCCGATGAAACATTCATCTTCATCTGACCATTCGACAATCTTAATGTATTTTGCACTTTCGCCCATTTTTCTAACCTGTAAATTTACGGATGGCGATGGAGGTGTTGTGTCCACCGAAGCCGAACGCATTGGAGAGGGCAACCTCAATCTTCGCATCACGACTCTCATTCGGGACGTAATCCAGGTCACAGTCTTCGTCCGGCACATCGTAGTTGATCGTCGGTGGTAGGTAACCCTTCTCCATCGCACCCAAACAGGCAATGAGTTCCACAGCACCTGCAGCACCGAGTAGATGGCCTACCATTGATTTGGTAGAGCTAACGGGAATTTTGTATGCTTGGTCGCCGAAGAGGGTTTTGATGGCGTTTGTTTCAGCGACATCGCCAATCGGTGTAGAAGTGCCGTGAGCATTGATATAATCGACGGCATCTAATGGCAATTCAGCCTTCCGAAGTGCGAATTCCATCGCTTTCGCCGCACCTTCACCGTTTTCAGGCGGTCTGACCATATCGAAGGCATCTGAGGTCATGCCGTAGCCGATGATTTCCGCATAGATATGCGCACCTCGCTTTTTCGCATGCGATAGCGATTCAAGGATTAATACACCCGCACCGTCACCCATAACAAAGCCGTCTCTGTCTTTCGTGAAGGGGCGCGAGGCACGTTCAGGTTCATCGTTGCGCTCTGACATCGCACGTATTGCACAGAACCCCGCGAACGCTAAGGGCGTAATCGCCGATTCCGTGCCGCCCGTAAACATCACATCTGCATCGCCGCGTTGAATGATATGGAACGAATCACCCATAGAATGGTTCGCACTCGCACAGGCAGTGACAGACGTAGAGTTAGGACCTCTGAGGTTAAAACGGATTGAGATCTGGCCTGCTGCCATGTTGATAATCATGTATGGCACAAGGAATGGACTCACGCGTTTGGCACCCTTTTCGGCAAGGATTTTCGCGTTATCTTCAAGGACACCGATGCCGCCGATCCCAGAGCCGATTTGAACACCTGCACGATAAGGATCCACTGTATCAAGGTCCAAACCGGCATCCGCGTGCGCCATGACTGCAGCAGCAAGCGCATACTGAATAAACAGCGGTAACCTTGACGCCGCGCGGCGATCCATGTACTGTTCCGCCTGAAAATCCTTGACCTCTCCGGCAATTTGGGTGCGATGCTCAGAGGCATCAAAATACGTTAAAGGTCCGATTCCGTTTTTACCGCTGGCAAGCGCATCCCAATATTCTTCTTTCGTGTTACCAATTGCATTGATAACCCCGATTCCTGTAATAACTACACGCTCCACGAGACCGATCCTTTTTTTAAGGGTTATTAGTTATCAGTTATCGGTTATCGGCCAGAGGTTTCTCTACAACAATCTACCCACTTTGGCGTACGCCAAGGCAGGGTGAATTGTTACCTCAAAGTTTCTTAACTGAAAACTGGCAACCGACAACCGACAACCATTCATCTATACATGTTCATCAAGGTAACTCAGGGCATCTTGAACAGTCTGAATCTTCTCCGCATCGCTATCCGGGATTTCGATATCGAATTCCTCTTCAAGTGCCATGACCAATTCAACGGTATCAAGTGAGTCGGCACCCAAGTCCTCCATGAAGGAGGCATCTGGAGTGACGTTATCTTCATCGACACCGAGCTGATTCGCAATAATTTCGATAAGGCGTTCTTGATTTGTTGCCATAAGCGTTTTTCTGATCTCCTTTTTAAAGTTTACAGTTGTCAGTTGAAAGAGGCTTTGGATGAAACAACAATCCTTTTGTGACTGTTAACTGACAACTTCTGAATTACATCACCATGCCACCGTCAACCTGAAGTGTTTGGCCGGTGATATAGCGCGCAGCATCCGATGCTAAAAAACAGACAGCGTCTGCCACATCTCCTGGATGCCCAAACTCCCGTAGTGGGATGAGTTCAAGTAGTTGTTTCTGATGCTCTTCCGATATTGCTGCTGTCATGTCTGTTGTGATAAAACCGGGGGCGATCGCGTTCACAGTGATACCGCGCGCACCGACCTCTTTTGCTGTAGCTTTTGTGAAACCGATAATGCCTGCTTTCGCAGCGGCATAATTCGCTTGCCCTGGGTTTCCTACAAGTCCAACAACCGATGAAATGTTGATGATGCGTCCGCTTCTCTGACGGAGCATCGGACGCAGCACCGCACGCGTACAGTACATCGTACCCGTCAAATTTGTCTGTAGAACAGCGTCCCAGTCCTCATCTTTCAGCCGCATCAGTAACATGTCGCGGGTAATCCCCGCGTTGTTCACGAGAATATCGATGTGCGAAAACCGATCCAGCGTTTTTTCAATAAGGACTTCGACATCAGCCTTTTCAGAAATGTCGGCGGCCATCCCATAAGTAGAGTAGCCTTTGCCTCGCAGTGTATCGGCGATCTGTGCAACTGACTCGGCAGAACGCGAGCAGAGAACGACATTCGCACCGCCTTCGCAGAGTTTCCCCGCAATTGCCGCCCCAATACCGCGCGACGCACCTGTAACAATAGCCGTTTTGCCGTTCAATAGGTCTGCTCTAAAGGCATTCTGTTCTGTTAACACATCCATTTTATTTCTCGTTTCCGTGTTCATCTGCTACGAGGGATAGCGTTTTAAGGTCTTCAACGTTCACACTACGACTTCCCGAAAGCGTCCGTTTCACTAAGCCGGACAACACCCGTCCGGGGCCGACCTCTACAAAATGTGTGATACCGGTTTTCTCAAGAGTCCGCAGCGTTTTCTCCCACTGGACGGGGTGTGTTATCTGTTCAAAGAGAAGATGCTTGATAGTATCAGCATCCGTGACAAATTCACCCGTTACATTCATTACCATCTCAACTTGCAGAGAATGCAGCCTCACCGAATCAAGTGCAGATCCGAACCTGTGTTGCGCCGGTGCCATCAACGGCGAATGAAACGCCCCGCTTACCGGTAAAAGGCGACACCGTCTCGCACCAATTTCGGCTTTCGCAAGCTCAACGACGTGATTGACAGCATCTACTTCTCCAGAAATTACTAATTGACCGGGGCAGTTGTAATTGGCGATATTCACAGTCCCGTCGGTCTCGTCACAGAGGTGTTGCAGTTGCGCTGTGTCCATGCCAAGGATCGCTGCCATAGTGCCGTGTTGTATTTCCCCGGCTTCTGCCATCAGACTTGCGCGTGTGTGTACCAAACGTAGGGCATCGACGAATTCAAGAACGCCTGCCGCCACGAGTGCGGAATACTCGCCGAGACTATGCCCAGCGACCGCAGTGGGTGCAATACCGAGTTCCTCTAAGACGCGGAACGTCGCAACACTGCAGGTCAAAATCGCCAGTTGTGTATTTTCAGTCTGTTTTAAGGTGTCTTCGGGACCCTCAAAACAGAGTTGGCTCAAGGCACGTCCAAGAACTGCGTCGGCTTCCTGAAAAACGGTATCGGCAATCGGATAGGCGCGCGCCAATTCCACGCCCATGCCTACCTGTTGTGAACCTTGCCCTGGAAAAATGAATGCTAATTGTGTCATTTGCTTCTGATGAATGGCTTTCGGCTTTCAGTAAATTGGCTTTCAGCAGTCGGAAACCATCAGCAAGAGGAGGGATTATTAAACAAAAACCGCTTAAAACTGATCACTGATAGCTATTCTTGCTGATTGCTGATGACTGACGGCTATAACCGTAGGAGTGTACTTCCCCATGTTAAACCCGCGCCAAAAGTCACAAACAGAAGCAGGTCCCCTGGCTTTGCACGCCCTTCACGAATCGCCTCATCTAACGCGATAATCACCGTTGCTGCGGAGGTATTACCATATTTATCAACGTTAACATAGACCTTCTCTCTCGGCATACCGAGCCTATCACCGACCGCCTCAATGATGCGCAAATTCGCTTGATGCGGAATCAACAGATCAATTTCATCAATGCTAACATTTGCTTCACGTAGAACGCGCTGCGCAGCTTCGGGCATAAGGCGCACCCCGAGTTTAAAAACTTCTCGACCATTCATCTGAAGTTTATCCCGCTTTTGGGTGATCACTTCAGGGGTGATCGGCATTCTGGAGCCACCTGCCGGGATGCCGAGGAGATCGATGTCAGCATAGTCGCCATCGGACCCAATATAAGATGCGAGGATCCCTTTCGGTTCATCTGTAGCTTGAACTATCGCAGCACCCGCACCATCTCCAAAGAGGACACATGTGCTTCTATCATTCCAGTCGACGATTTTGTTAAAAATTTCACCACCGATGACCAGAATGGTGTTATAACGTCCAGATTTAATCATGCCATCGGCTAAATCCAGCCCATAAAGGAACCCCGCACACGCGGCAGATAAATCCATCGCAGCGGCATTCTTCGCACCGATGCCTTTCTGGACATAGCACGCTGTTGACGGGAAAAACGTGTCAGGTGTCACCGTAGCAACGAGAATCATCTCGATGTCAAGTGGATCAATATTCGCATTTTTAATCGCCCAGCGTGCGGCATGTACACAGAGATCTGATGTAGCGACTTCGTCTTCAGCGATGCGGCGTTCGGTAATGCCTGTGCGTTGACGAATCCATTCGTCAGTCGTATCCACCATTTTCTCAAGATCAAAGTTGGTAACAACCTGTTCAGGGAGGTAAGAACCTGTTCCTGTGATAGTTGCATGTCGAAGTTGCGTCATTGTGTCTCTCTTGGCGTTTTTGGCGTTGTAGGAGCCTACTCGCAAGCCGAAACTTGCCCTGAAATCTCGTCTGCTGAAGCACCCCATCCCGATGATCCGGAACGAGTGACTTCAGAGGTCTTTCTGACAGACACCTTACCTACGCTTCGTCAGTGGATTTTAGCACAGGTCGTCCGTTATAATGTCCACATTCGGAGCAGACACGATGAGAAACGATCGTTTCTCCGCAATATGAGCAGACGCTTGTGGCTTTATCGTGGAGCGCGTTATGGCTCCGCCGCATTCTCTTTTTCGATTTTGACGTTTTCCGTTTTGGATGCGCCATGGATTATCTCCTTACTATTCTTTGGGGGCCTAGTAGTCGCAATCTGAAGTTCATTCCCACAATAGGGCTCAACTCTTTTCGAGCATTTTTGACAGGACCGAAAACGGATTAGAGGGCGATGCGGGTGCCTCATCCGTTGGTTCGCAGGAACACGCACTAATATTGAGTTCCGCACCACATTCTGGGCATAACCCTTCGCATGTTTCCGAACAGAGCGGCCACGCCGGTATTTCAAGCACAAGTACCTGCCGAACATCTTCTGAAATATCTAAGGTTTCCCCATCAAAGTACCGCTCATCCGCTTCACTCTCTTCTGGTGATTCGCTACCGATAGAGAATAGCAGCTCAAGCGTTGTGCTTATATCAACCTCGAACGGGAGAATACACCGTCCGCATTCTACCAAAATTTTCGTTTCGATATCCGCTGTTACATAGACATTGTCGTCGCCGTGGCGAAACAGGCGAACTGCACAGGACAGAGGGGTATTAAATTCGACCTCCTCATAGTTCAAACCGAGCGGAGCAGGCGGCACAAGTGCTTCGTATGCCTTAAAGTCCTCGTGTCGAAGGTCTTTCATGTCAAACACTAACGTGTCTTTTATCCCTTCTTTCATCCTGAATTTCACCTCAAGCATCTATCAGGCAGTCTTACTGTCCTTAATTTCAAAAAATTAAAAATCAACCTCTTCTTCGATTCTAATGAGTTGTGTGTCACCTTTCACGTCTTCAAGCGTATAAATCTCGGCAAGCGCGGCTTGCATATTTTTCTCCCGCGCAGTGTGGGTCAGCATAACGAGCGACACAGTATCCATACCGTGCGGGTCCTTTTGGATAACCGAGGCGATGCTAATCTGCCAGTTCCCCAGGATGGTACCAATTTTCGCGAGCACCCCGGGACGGTCAGCCACTACAAAATGGAGATAGTAGCGCGTCTCTATATCATCAATCGGAGAGACATCAACTTCTGCTTGCGCACCGGCAAGCCATGCTCGCGAAATTGGGGTGCTTACACCTTGCTGCACGGATTTCCCCGCATCAATAATGTCCGCAACCACCGCACTCGCGGTTGGCATCTCACCCGCACCCTGTCCATAAAAAAGCGTGGGACCGACTGCGTCACCGATGACACAGACTGCATTGAATGCACCACCGACGTTTGCCAACAGGCTCCGCTCCGGCACGAGCGTTGGGTGCACGCGGGCTTCTACACGGTTGCCATCACCTAACTTCGCGATAGCGAGCAGTTTAATGACGTAACCGAGTTCGCGGGCATATTGGATCTCTTTTTGCGTGATGTTGCTGATGCCCTCAACGTGAAATTGCGACAGCGAGATATTGCTCCGATAGGCAAGCGCTATGAGAAGAATCAGCTTCTGTGCAGCATCAATACCTTCAACATCAAATGTTGGATCGGCTTCGGCATAGCCTTTATCTTGTGCCGCCTTGAGGATGTCCGAGAAGTCAACACCGCGTTCATGCATCTCTGTGAGGATATAATTACACGTTCCGTTCACAATGCCGTAGAGAGAGTGAATTTGGTTGCCAGCGAAACTTTCTTGAAGTGTTTTAATAATCGGGATACCGCCAGCAGTGCTTGCCTCAAAATTGAGGCTCACTTGATGTTCTGAAGCGAGTTGGAATAATTCACCGCCGTGTTCTGCGAGGAGGGCTTTATTGGCTGTAACGACATGTTTGCCGTTTTGGATTGCACGGCTAATGAGCGTGTGTGCTTCCGTAACACCGCCGATCAACTCGACAACGATATCAATATCCGGATCGTCAACGACTTCTGCAGGATTCGTTGTCAGACAGTCCGCGGGAAGCTCAACACCCTCTCGCGTTGCGGGGAGTGTCCGTTTAACTATTTTTTTTAGGCTTAATTCAATACCACTGTTTTTCGCAATGAGGGCATTCTGATTTAATAGGATTTTGGAAACCCCGGTACCGACGGTACCCCATCCTAAGATGCCAACATTAATGTACGACTTGTCCACTACTGCAGTTCCCTCCTTTCTTGTGACGTCCCGCGCGGCGTGTGAGCGCAACGCTGACAAACCGAATTATATCTAAGAGATCGGGGCGACTGGATTCGAACCAGCGACCTCTTGAACCCCATTCAAGCGCGCTTCCGGGCTGCGCCACGCCCCGTTGTTAACAGAATTAATCCACTTAATTGTATCATAAGCCACTTTGAAAGTCAAATAAAAATGTATTTTCTTTGGTAGGGGGCGGGTTTCCCGCCCCTCCTCTCATCATACGCTGCTACACAAAACCCATCTCTTTCAGGTTATTCAGGCTAATCCCTAAACTTTCAAACGGGTCGCGTTCATAGCAACTATCTTGTTCGATGATGTACCACTCAACCCCCGCATACACACACGCAGTTAAGATGGCTGGCCAGTTAAGGTTACCTTCACCGATTTCGGCAAAGCGTTGTGAAGAACCTTCCATCGCCATGTCCTTGAGATGGATGATGTCGGCGCGGCCTTTTAACTGGCGCACCCATTCTGCTGGATCGCCACCGCCGTGCTGAATCCAGTACGTATCCAGTTCGCTCTTAAAATAGTTCGGATCGCTTTCGGCATATAAAATCTCGGCTCATGTCGAGATTGCATGCAATTCTATGCTTGAACGAGTTTTGATATGAA
>VYCT01000110.1:0-6466 GCA_009843785.1 Candidatus Poribacteria bacterium
GAATAGCGGTATCTATAAGAGTTAGAACAAGATTCTGTTTTCATAGGTCTACCCGAAACGGTTCTGGCGGTAAAGAATTTGTTTGAAATTTTTGGAAATTATGCTATGATTATGCCTCAAGGAGAAATCAAGGAGAACAATAGAGCATGAAAAACACACTGAAATTTCAAAGCAATCAACCTTTCAAAATCGTGCAGTTTACCGATATTCATTGGACGAACGGTGAATCCGCTGACCAGCAATCCGCAGTACTGATGACACAAATCGCAGCAGCAGAATCCCCGGATTTAATTGTGTTGACAGGTGATATTTTATCTGGGGGTGGATGCGAGGATGCCGCCGATTCCCTCCGAGCGGTCGTTAAAATTGTAGAGGCATGTGGAATTCCGTGGGCGGCGGTTTTCGGTAACCATGATGACGAAGGCAGTGCAGATCGTCAGGAGTTGATGGCAGTTATGCAAGAGAGCAAACTGTCTCTCTCGGAACCGGGTCCCGAAGAGATACCAGGGGTCGGCAATTACGTTTTACCCATCCAAAATTCTGAAGAGGAAGTATCTGCTGCAGTGCTTTATTTCATTGATTCGGGTAGTTATGCGCCAACAGATATTGGCGGTTACGATTGGATTAGACGGGAGCAAATTGTATGGTATCTGCAAGAATCAGCAAAGTTCACCGCTGAAGCGGGGCATCCACTTCCTGCGCTTGCCTTTTTCCACATCCCAATTCCAGAATATGACGAGGTGTGGGATTTTCATACCTGCTACGGTGTGAAATATGAGAACGTTTGCGCGCCTCAGATTAATACCGGATTTTTTGCTGCGCTGCATGAAGCGGGCGATGTAATGGGGACTTTTGTTGGGCATGAACATATCAACGATTTTTGGGGCGATCTACACGGTATCCGTCTCTGCTACGGTCGTGCGACTGGCTATAATACGTACGGGAGAGACGGGTTTCCGCGGGGTGCCCGTGTCATTGAGTTAGAGGAAGGGATGCGGCAATTTGAGACGTGGCTCCATCTTGAGGATGGTGCCATCATTCGTTCACAACCCGAACATACACCGCTCCAACGCACTTTTACTGAGGATTAATAGGTTATATTGCAACTAATCATCAGATTTAACGAATTATAGGAGGGAATTGTGAGAGCAAATTCTCAAATCTCGGTTCGACACGAAGGAAAAATCGCTATATTTGACATCACGGGGTACTTGACTGATGCGTCTGAAGCTATTTTGAGTGATGCTTACGCTGACGTGGAGGTTCAAGCCGCTGAAAAAGTGCTACTTAACTTTGAACGCCGCAGTTTTATTACAAGTAGTGGGTTCGGTGAGATTATCAGATTACTTTGGAAGATGCGGGAGAAGGGACAAGTTCTACGCGTCGCACACCCATCTACGCAAGTCCGTAATATTTTTAACACCATCGGTCTAACGCAAAGCATAGGTGTCTTTGAATCGGAAGCAGAGGCACTGGAAGACTTTTAGCGCATTTTCCTGTTGCCTGAAAACTTTAGGGAAAAAGGGTGTACATATTCATATTCAAGACGACTCCGAGTAAACTCCAGAGGCTTCCGGCGAGGAACTGACCGAATACGAAACCCAAGAAGAGCGGTAACGCCCGGCGATAGGCTCGCACCCCACCTCCGGCGAAAAGTAGCTGTTTAAAGAGCCATCCCAAAAAGATTGAGAACCACATCCAACCGATAGCCCAACCGTTGCCGACAGCATAACCGACAGGATAAAACGGCCACCACAAAAACTGACGTTTGAGAAACGTCAGTACACCGGTGAACAAAAAACCGAATGCTATATGTTGAATAGCGGGTAAATTCGGTGCTCGTGGTGCTATAATCCAGCTTTGCAAACGGTTAAATTCGCCAACGCCCCACCGTGCAAACCGGTATTCATAATAGAGTGCGACATGTCCGACAATCGAAACGATTGTCCCGACGACTGATGCAACAATCAGAGCCACAACCAATCGATTTTCAAGCAATCGGAATTGCCTGCCGATTTTAAATGCCTCTAACTGATGTGGCATCGGATGGCATCGGTATCCATAGGCAAGCCAGGACAGTAGGGTTGTGTTGGTTAGATTTTGCGCGCCTAATGGACGACTTCCTCCGAATAGTAACATAATCCTGTCGGGGTGCATATTGTGTAATTCATGTGTTGGCGGTCCGAGTTCCGCTCGCATACGCGTCATTCCGATGCATAACACCAAATAAATCCCGAAATAGCCGAGCGCGATCCATGGCGAAAGTCCGGCGAAATACCAGAATATTAGGACGAATGCCATACCGATTATCAACCCAAAAACCGCGAGTCGGTATAAGCCATCTTTTGACCTCAAGGAGAATACACCGGTAAGTATTTCCCAAATCTGCCGGCGACTTGTGAGGAGCGCGAGCGCACCAATTCCGAGCCACGCCCCACCACGTTGTTCGGTTTGTAACCCGATAGCAGTTGTCCACCCAGTCGCGCTGAAAAAGACGCGCTGTGCGCCCCAAAACAGATAGAAAAACCACAAGGACAACGACAAATCCAACGGCATGAGGTACCCAAACCCTATCGCAAACGGATAGACATAGATCGGCAAACGTCCCATTGCGTTCCAGGGTCGGTCAGTAAAAAAGAGTTGATATTTGATTTTGAGGGAAGGTATCACCGGAAAGAGATAGTTCAAACCTGCCAGCATCTCTAATCCGAACGCGATGCCGAAACCGAGCCAAATGAGTTTATTCCGAAAGAGCGCGGATGTGTTGCCGAGCAGCTCAACAGGCAGCGTCGTTAAGGGGTAACTCAATTTCTCGTGGTCAATCCACTGCTTCCTTATGATAATATTGACACATAACATCATAAACAGGAGAACGATGACCAATCCGCTCCACGCCACGATGGGCCACAGCCACGCTTCCATGTAGTGTTTCTGCCAAAATGTATCATCGCCTTCAAAATAGCCTTGTAGAATCCCGCGGTCGGTAATCGTTAGCCATGTCGGCATGAATCGGAAGAAGAGGTCTGCCCACTCATTTTCAGGTGTTGCGAACCATCCGGCATTAGCAATCATGGGTACTAATTGTCGAACGATGTCGTGTCCTGCGAGTGCGGTCGCCACGGATACCATTATATATGTCAGTGCGAGTTCGCGCGATGTCGGTGCGAAACCTTTAAATACCTTTTTGAGGAGCGGGGTAATGAGAGCTAAGAGAAAGAACGTAAAAAGCACAGTGGGAAAAATCGAAAAATCGGTGAGTTCCCACACAACACGATTTTCTGCGGAAATAATCCAATAACAGGTGAGAATAATAAGGATTGAACCGAAGACGAGTGTCCCGAAAATAAAACGGAGTGTTGAGGATTTTTGGTTGCTTTCAGTCGTACTTTGTGCTTTGTGCTGCATAGTTATAGTATACCATATCGGTTGGTGTTGATGCAACGATATGTCCCTGCTTGCGGCGCGCAGCTTCGAGATTGCCAACGCTCCCGCTTTGTGGTATAATAAAGAACACTTTAACTGCACAAGCAAGGAAAAGTTATGCGATCCCGCGCCCTGACAAACAGTGATCGGCTTCCTAATATTAATAAAATACTCGTCATCCGCGTTGATGGTATCGGCGATTTGCTGAACTCAACACCGGCGATTGCATTGTTACGGAAGAATTATCCATCCGCGGAAATAACAGTATTGGCGCGCCCGCTTAATGCCGCTGTGTTAATCGGTAACCCGGACGTGGATCGGATTCTAATCTTTGATCGAGATGGGGAGCACAGCGGGATCTTAGCACGCCTCCAATTTTATCGCGAATTGCGCCGCGAACGGTTTCAACTCGCTGTTGCGATGCAGACAGCAATGTGGACCCATCTTGTGGCTTTTCTCTCAGGTGCGACTTACCGCTTAGGACGTTATCAGAAACGCTTCAGATCCACGCTTACCCACGCGTGGCGCGGTAAATACCGCAAAGGGGAAACGCACGAAGTTGACAGGAACTTGGAACTGGTACGACTCATCTGTGCCGGAGAAGGCAAACGGGAACTCATCTTCGAGTTGTCGCCTGATGAAATTGCCGCCGCTGAAGCAGAGTTTGCCTCATTGGGTATCGGTAGGGATGCTTTTCTGATTGGTATCCACCCCGGCGGGAGTTCGTTTGATAAACGCTGGCCCGAAAAGCAATACGCTGAACTCGCCGACAGATTCGCGCGACACTACAATGCGACGATACTTCTTTTACGCGGTCCTGAAGAAGCAGAATTGGTGCAGAACATCCAAACAGCGATGCAATTCGATGCTATCACTTACGCGCCGGAGACGATTCGTGAGTTGGGTGCGATGCTCTCCTGTTGCGACTTGGTCGTCTGTAATGATTCCGGTCCGATGCATCTCGCTGCGGCATTGGCCGTGCCGATGGTAGCGATCTTCGGTCCCACTGACCACGTAGCGTGGCATCCGTTAAGCGAAAACGCCTCTATCGTGCGCCGGGATATGCCGTGCTGGCCCTGCAGTGCGCATAAATGTAAAATCGGGTGGGAATGCACGAAAAAACTTCCCGTTGAACCGGTTTGGGATGCAACCATACTCACCGTAGAGGGAAGCGAAAAATGAAAATTGTCGTCGTCTGCTGGGGATCAACGGGAGATGTCTATCCGGTTTTAGCACTGTCGGAACGTTTGCTGGCACGTGGGCATCAGGTACGCGTCTGTTCACCAGCACTCTATAGAGATAAAATTCTTGAGGTTGGCGCGGAATACTATGAGATAGGCGTTGCTTTTGATTTGGCGGAATTTCACGCGGCGATGGATGCTATTATTCCGAAGCGGGATCCGACCGCGATGCTACGATTGATCGTGAAGGAGGGGATTGTGCGTCGCGGCGAAAAATGGTATCAAGATTGCTTGGTCGCAATGAAAGGGTTTGATATAGCAATCTGCCATTCAGTCGATATTCCGGGACAGGAGGCCGCGATTCGTAACGGAATTCCGTGGTTTACGGTGACGTATTGTCCAGGTTTCATCAAGTCTTTAGATTTCGCGCCCTATCCGTTCCCGAATTGGGGACACCTCTGCAACGCTATCGTTTGGAAATTGGCGGAACTCCGTCTTGCCTCAAGTATAGATACACTTTTTAACCAATTTATCGCGTCCGTCGGCGGAGAGCCGAGGTCTTCCGTGGCGTTAGATGGTATGTATTCACCACATCTAAACCTCATTGCTGCATCTCCAGTGCTTTGTCCACCAGCTAATTTCCCACCGAATCACAAATTCACGGGTGTCTGGCATCTTGCGTCGCCTTCTTATACACCCCCAACGGAACTTGTCGATTTTTTAGCGGCGGGTCCGCCGCCTGTTATTATAACGTTTGGCTCTATGGGTGGGTCCAATGGACGTGAAACAACAGAAATCCTAATTGCGGCGGTCAAAAAGACCAACCAACGGGCAATTATTCAAGCGGGTTGGGGACAACTCGGCACGCCAGAGACATTGCAGGACATCTATTGCACAGAATATGTCCCGCACCAGTGGCTATTTCCGCAAGGGTGTTGCGTTGTGCACCATGGCGGTGCAGGGACTACCGCTTCGGTGTGTCGTGCGAAAGTTCCGTCTGTTATCGTAGCGCATCACGCGGATCAACCGTATTGGGGAAAACGGCTATTCGACTTAGGGGTGGCACCGCGGCATCTGTACCGTCGAAGCCTTACCGCCAAGCGTTTGGCAGAACGGATCGAGCAAGTCTTGGAAACGCCCGCGATGACTACGCGTGCCCAGGCTTTAGGAGAACAGATGGAAACAGAAGATGGTTTGACTGCAGCTGTTGACCTGATTGAATCTTTTTAAGGAGTTAGGAAAATGCTAAACTTGTTTGACATTCCAATGCACGACAGAGAAGGCTTTATTGAAGCTTTAGAAAGACTTGAGGAAAAAACAACTGCTGTTGCGTGGGAGTTTTTGGAGCGTGAGATTCCCGGCGTTGCTGACGATGAGGCGTTCAACGGACTGTGCTGGTACGATATCGCCGAAGTAGAACTTGACTTAACCCTGCAAGAAATGATGGCTCTAACAACTTTTGACCCTATAGGTATCAGTATGGATGCGATGGACATGCAGGGACGAAATCCGCTCAGTGACGTGCAGTATCTTCACAGCCTTTATGAATGGTGGGAGGTATTACAAAAAGATCGCGAAACACTTGAGAACCTTTTTAAAAACAAAGTCGTTTCTGAAATATTTGAGGAAATACACACCGTTCTAAAAATCTATAGTATCCGTTTTGGTAGCATAGAGAACGTTCACAGGTTCTGTGAAAACGCAAGGCGGGAAGCAATGGATGCGTGGTTAAAAAACGAAAAGCGTTAAACCCTTTCCACTTCAATATTGTTTTTCTCTTTACTCAATTTGCATAAGTCTTGATTAAAAAATCTTTCATAAAAAATGTTGAAGAAAATTCTCGTCTTTAGTTTCTCTTTTAT
>VYCT01000110.1:6476-19068 GCA_009843785.1 Candidatus Poribacteria bacterium
TTTATCGGTGATGCGGTCCTGTCTACTTCAGTTATCCAACCCCTGCGAAGACACTTTTCGGATGCACATATTACCTTCCTCGTCGGACCGCGAGCCTTTGACCTCCTTGCGACCGATCCCAATATCAATGCAGCATTGGTTTATAATAATCAAGACGAACACGCCGGTTGGAAAGGACGGCTGCGCCTGATAAAAACCTTACGACGTGACAAATTTGATCTCGTTGTGAATCTGCGAGATAGTCTTACGGCACGGTGTATTGGTGCGGAACATTGGGGAATGGTTCGCGGTGAGAGCAATCGTCATGCTGTTATCCGCTATCTGGAGGTACTCCAGAGACATGGCGTTGACACAACGGATGCCCATCCACATTTACAACTCACTGAGGACGAACAGACTCTGGCGCGCTGTTTTCTCACCGAAGCAGGTATTCCCTCGGAAGGGTTGTTAATCGGCATTCATCCGGGGGGAAATTGGGTATACAAGTTGTGGGATGTAGAGAACTACGCGTTGGTCGCGAACGCCTTGTGTAAAGAACAGAATGCAGCGATCTTATTGTTCGCTGGTCCGAACGAACGAGCACTCCAAACACAAGTATCAGAAATGATGGACGTTCCGCCAATTCTCGTCAAAACGGGAAACCTACGTCACCTCGCGGCGTTAATCTCTGCGTGTGATGTGTATATTGGGAATGACACGGGACCGATGCATATCGCTGCGGCTGTGGATACACCGGTAGTTGCGCTTTTCGGATCAACGAACCATATTCGGAGCGGTCCCTACGGTGATAAGCGGACAGTTGTGCAGAGTAGGATAGATTTGGGATGTAATCCGTGTCATCCGGGTCGGCATCCGGGGGGATGCGGTGCTGGTAGTTGTGAGGTGATTGCGGGGATTACAGTGGAACAGGTATTGGCAGCAGTGGAACATCACATCAGTCTCAGAACTTTTTCCTGAGACCTCCGTTTTATTGTCCGATTCGGGATAGACGACTGTCGGTGCAGCCTTTATTTTTTTCTGCATCGTGCTACCTCCGGTCTCCGCAGTAGTATCAATTTTTAAAGCAGCTATATCACAACAAGTACTGGATATCAAGAGGTTACCAATAGACAAATACCAATCCAATTATCAGTAACGCCGTAAAGCAGACAAAGAAAATAGTGGGTACAAAAGTTTCAACGACAGTCAGTCGCCAATAGGTTTTCTGTTCTTTGCCTTCAGCGAGTAGATCCCATTCGCGTTTGAAAAATGGATAGGCGAGTTTTTCTTCCAATTCATGCAACGCTCTAAATTTACCAGAATTGAGTTGGCGATAAGAACGAATGACAATATACCATGCCGATGCCAAGAGCATACCAAATAACCCAAAGCCTACCATGAGCCATCCGAGCGGTACTCCGTTTTCACGTTGTAGGAAAGTGGAAAAAAGCACTGCTAATCCAGATAAGACTAGCATGTAGAAACGGTTTGCGGTGCCCCGCTGCTTGCTGACACTGTCGGCAAGTTCCGCGTGGAGTTTGTAGATTTCTACTAATTCTTGTTTTTCATCCATGTTATTCGCCTAATTGTTACGTGCCTAATTTATGTATGGTTATTATACTATGTTAAATTTAAAATATCAAATCAAATTCTCAAAGGGAACATATAAAGTTTTCGTCCAAACGCAAATGTTGGGTTTCACTAATTTTCAGGTTTTTCGGAAGAATTCGTGTATATTCCCGGATAAACCTATGCTCATGTACTTGTTACTGAAGTTCACTTACTTGCTCTTCCATTGTAGCCTTAAACTATTTAGCACGACAGACACACTGCTAAACGCCATCGCGAACGCTGCGAGCATAGGGTGAAGTTCCCGAAACATCATCGGCACGAAAGAGAACGGATAAAGCGCGCCTGCTGCGATAGGAATTAAAAGCACGTTGTAGAAGAACGCCCAGAAAAGGTTCTGTTTAATCGTGCGCATCGTGGAACGGCTGAGCCGGATTGCATCGGGGAGTCCACGTAAATCGCTGTGCATGAGCGTTACGTGCGCTGTCTCTCTGGCAATATCGGTGCCTGTGCCGAGTGAGATGCCGATGTCGGCTTGTGCCAATGCGGGGGTGTCGTTAATACCGTCGCCTACCATTGCGACGTGTCCACCATTTTCCGCCTGTAACTTTTTAACTGCCGCTGCTTTATCTTCAGGCTTGAGTTCTGCCATGACATCGCTAATCCGCGAAGCCTTGGCAATCGCATCAGCCGTAACGCGGTTATCGCCTGTCATCATTGTTACCGTACATCCAAGTTCGTAGAGTTCCGAGACTGCGGCTTGCGCTTCGGGTTTCAACGTATCTGCAACTGCCAGAAGTCCAACAACGTGCCCATCAACGGCGACCCATAGGACGGTTTTCGCCTCGGTCTGTAGATGCTCTGCTTCTGCTTCAAACCTCTTTGTCGGAATACCTTGCTGTTGAATTAAGGATAAATTGCCGATGATAACACTATTTTCACCAACTTGTGCGGTGATACCGTGTCCAGTGACGGCTTTAAACTGACTCGGTGTCGCGATGTCCAGTCCACGTTCCTGAGCGGCTTGGACAACTGCTTTTCCAATGGGATGTTCACTGCCACGCTCGGCAGCAGCAGAGAGTTGTAAAAGTTCCGATTCATCTTTACCCGTGCGAATATCGGTAAGTGTGAGTTTTCCTTCTGTCAGGGTGCCTGTTTTATCGAGGACAATAGTGGTTAAGTTTCCAGCGCGTTCAAGTGCTTCGCCGTTTCGGAAGAGGATACCGCGCTGCGCACCGATACCGGTGCCCATCATAACGGCAGTCGGAGTAGCGAGTCCTAATGCACACGGGCAGGCTGTGACGAGGATTGCGACGAGGCGGAGCATTGCCGGGGTGAACCCTGCTCCGAGGAGGAACCACCACACAAGGAATGTTACAATGGCAATCCCGGTGACGATAGGCACGAACACATTTGTGACTGCATCGACAACGCGTTGGATAGGGGGTTTGCTCTGCTGTGTTGTGTATACTAATTGGACCAGGCGTGAAAGTGCTGTTTCTGCCCCGACGTGTGTGGCTCCAATCGTGAGCATTCCGCTCTGGTTCATTGTTGCAGCGGTCACAGGGTCGCCTGGTCCCTTATCTACGGGTAGGCTTTCTCCGGTGAAAACGCTTTCATCGATGGCACTTTCACCGCTGTGTACCACGCCATCCACAGGAATGCTTTCGCCGGGACGGACTATCAGGACATCTCCTACAGCGACCTGTTCAATCGGGATGTTTTGTTCTTCACCGTCTTTTAGTCGGCAGGCTGTTTTAGGGGCGAGTTGCGGGAGTTTTTTCAGGGCTGCGCTTATCTGACCTTTCGCACGTGCTTCAAGCAGTTTTCCTAACTTGATTAACGTAACGATAACCGCGGCTGTCTCAAAATAGACATGCGCGCCGAAGCGTTCTCCCGCGCCCGTTGTGAGTGCAATCGTTACAACGAGACTATAGAAAAACGCGACGGAGGTGCCCATTGCGACGAGGACATCCATGTTAGCGGATCGATTGCGCAATGCCTTAAAACCGCCGATGTAATAGTCCAACGCGGCATAACTCTGCACGGGGAGCGCTAGGCCGAACATGAGATAGTTAACCCAGTGTGCAGATGCCCACTGACCCAACAGGTTCATATCTTTCCCCATGCTGATGAGAAAGAGTGGGAGTGTGAAGATTACGCCGATAGTGAATTGCAGCTTCTGCCGTCGGAATTCTTCAGCGCGTGCTTCGTCTTCTTTGTCTTCATCAATAACATCAAAACCGAGGTCTCGGATCTTATCAACGATGGTTTCTTCGCTGATCGCGGATGCATCAAAGGTAATCGAGGCGTATTCGGTTGCAAGGCTGACTTCTACCGCAAGAACACCCTCCATCTTTTTTAAGTTTTGTGTGATGATGCTTGTACAACTTTCGCAGTTCATCCCGGTGATGGGGAGGTTAATTTGGTGTTGCATTTTTTTATGATTAACGCTGGGGACCGCTCCACTACGTTTCGCGGTGGTTTTCGTTAATTCTAACCGCCTTTAGCACTTAAAAAAGTTTCTTTACTAATATTTTAGCACATTGTAGACGATGAGCGCAACGTCCAGACCTAATAAGTGCCTGTAAATATTTTGTCAATTGTGCCGTGACACGGATTTCGCGGATTGGGAAGTACTTGCTACAGGCCAACAGTCTATGGTACAGAACATAGGAAACCTACAACATATCCGACAGACCACAGGCTAACAGCCTATGGTACAAGAGGATATGGGTTCTCCACAGGCTAACAGTCTATGGTACAGGGCCGCACTTTTATCCTAAGTGGACCGGTAGACCTGTTTCGAGCGATTCGTTGGCGGCGATGGATAAAATAGCGGTTTTTGCGGCATCGGCGTAGGGGGATCGGATTGCACTGCCGTCTCCGGTGCGGACTGCATTGATAAAGGTGCTATCCATATCAATCGTGCAATTGTTTTCCGGGTTCCACGTGGTTTTCTCATCAGCAGTAGAAAGTACAAGCGCACGGCGGAGATGGTATTCAAGCGAACCGTCTTCACAGAAGATGTCCAATCCAGAGCGCCGCATCCCATTTGTCGTGAAACAGGCGGAGAACATGATACCAAAAACGCCGCTCTCAAATTGCAAAGAGACGGCAGATGCTTCTTCAATATCGTAATCGGTATCAGGAATCAGATCATAGCGTGCGACGGCATAGACAGTTTTGACTTCGCCGAAGAGGTATCTCGCCATATCAAATTCGTGTGTGGTCTGCTCCATGAGCTGCCCACCGGATTTCGCCTTCTCGCGCCACCATCCGCCGGGCATGCCGCCCATCCAGTAGCCCATGAAGAATCCGACCTGTCGAGAAGCGAGGAGTTCCTGCGCTTTGTCGATGATGTCAAGATAACGTTCCTGATACCCAGTAGCCGTGATGATACCTTTCTCTTCTATCACCGCTGCGATTTCCTTTGCGTCGTTGGCATCCATGTGTACCGGTTTTTCGACGAACATCGCCAGTCCAGCGTCAATCACGGCGCGTTCAGGTGCACCGTGTGCGAAAGGTGGGATAGAGATATAGACGGCATCCAATTCTTCGCGTGCGAGCATCTCGTTATAGTCGGCATAGGCTTTACCGCCATACTGCGTGACAGCCCGTTCCGCTTTTTCGATGACAATATCACAGAAGGCGACGAATTGTGAGCCGCCGATCTCGGTTAATTCACGGAGGTGGCGGTTCATGTTACCACCTGTGCCGATAAAGCCTAATCTAACATCTGACATTTTTTTAATTATGGTCCTTGTTATAGTAATCAGCCATTAAAAAACAGAATTCTGCGCTGGCGTAAGCATGAGTGATGGCAAAATACCGATCAGTAAAACACCAATCACGGCGAGGATCAATCCGACCACTAAGGTGGAGGCATAAGGCATAAACTCCAACTCCTCCTCTGGCTCACGCATATACATCGTTACGACGACACGCAGGTAATAGAATGCTGATATCGCAGTGTTAATGGCACCGACAATGACGAGCAGATAAAGCTCTGACCCGATGGCTGATTTGAAAATATAGAATTTTCCGACAAATCCAGCAGTCAGCGGAAAACCGGCAAGCGATAAGAGCATCACGGACATAAACATAGCGAGCAATGGCTTTCGGGTTCCGAGTCCAGCGTAATCTGAGATCATTAGGCTCTCGCCGTCCTCCGTTTTTGCTAATATAACTGCCCCGAACGCACCGATATTCATCACGCAGTAAATCAGAAGATAGAGTATCGCGCTGGAGATGCCTTCACTTCTTGCTGCCTCATTCCCTGCCGCTGCACCTGCTGCTGCTAAACCTATGAGCACGTAACCGGCGTGTGCGATACTGGAATACGCGAGCATACGTTTGATATTCGTTTGCGCGATTGCGATGACATTCCCAACTGTCATGGTTAACATTGCTAATAAGATGAGAACACCGCTCCACTCGCCTTGTAGGTTTGGTAAGGCTTCCATGAAGATTCTGAGGAACGCTGCGAATCCTGCCGCCTTTGGTCCTGCAGAGATAAACGCTGCTATCGTTGTGGGTGCGCCTTCATAGACATCCGGTGCCCATTGGTGGAACGGGACAATAGCGACCTTAAACCCGAACCCGACGACAAGCAGAAACATCCCCGCTAAAAGTAGTGGTGATTTGTTCTCTGCTGTAATCGCCTCAGCAATCGCGGGTACACTTGTGGTGCCGGCGCCGCCGTAAATTAATGCGATGCCGTAGAGGAAGAACGCACTTGCGAACGCGCCGAGTAACAGGTATTTCATTCCCGCCTCGCTTGAAGCAGGACTCTCTCGGAAATAGCCGGCTAACACATACAACGACAACGACATGAGTTCCAAGCCGAGGAAAACGATAATCAACTCATTGCCTGCGGCCATCAACATCATGCCGAGCGTTGCAAGCAGGATCAGCAGATAGTAAGGTCCTTGCTTCCTGTCGCCTCTGTCTAAATAACTCATTGAAATCAACACGACTAAAATTGTTGAAACGAGGAAAATAATATTGAAGAAGAGGGAGAAACTATCTACCTTGAACATTTCGTTGAACTGGGTGCCCACCCTGTCTGCTTGATGCATCTGGATAGAAACCCATAGTGCAATCCCGGCACCAACGATTGTCATCCAGCCGAGGACCGTTTTGGAAATAGAATCAAAAAGGTCGAAGACGAGGACAATGATCAAGGTTAAGGCGATAACCAGTTCCGGCATTAGTAATTGCCAGTTAATCTCTATTGGCATTTTTTAATTTCCTTTTTTGTGGCTATCGGCTATCGGAAACCATCGGTTGTCAGTAAAGAGCGATTAGGACAGTGAAGTAATACGCAACTGCCAATGCCAAACACTGAAAGCCGACTGCTGACAGCCGGTCGCCAACTAACGGAGAAATACAAATGTTACAACCACAAAGAGTGGGAATAAGATTGCTACTGACCAGAGCATATACCCGAAGAAGCTTGGCATGCGGATACCGCTTTGTTCCGCGATGGCTTTCACCATGAAGTTTGGTGCGTTGCCGATATAGGTATTCGCACCCATGAAAACAGCACCGACGGAAATAGCTACTAGCAATCTAACAAACTCTTGATGCGACTGATTCGCTAATTGATCATATGGCATAGACAAAATTTCCGGTACGACGGCTTCAGTGAGATGCAATTTCCCAAGTGCGGTATTGAAGAATGTCAAATATGTGGGTGCGTTGTCCAAGAAACTCGACAAGACCCCGGTAATCCAGAAATAGTGGTAGGGTTGTTGCATAGCCCCAATTAAGCCTGCGAGGGCACCTCCCTCGCCTGCTTTCAGGATTGCCAATGCTGGAATAATTGTCATAAAAATTCCGGCGAAAACTTTTGCGACTTCTTCAATCGGCTCCCATGAAAATTCGTTGGATTGACGTAATTCGCCCCTGAAGGGTGTATATTTAAGTGACAGCAGCCCCATAACAATAATTAATACTTCACGCGCAATATTTTGCCAATACACATGAACGCCAAGGATGTTGACTTCACCCCACTTGAAAGTCCCGCTCATTAAAACAGCAGCAATGATACCGAACAGGAAGACGAGGTTGAAAAGTCCCTCTACGCGAACGGGTTCATTGGTTCCATCGTCTGGTACCACGCCTCCTTCGCGTTTAAACATCAAGGTGTCAAATATAAAGAACAGAATCAGTAACACCACACTTATAAGTAACATGTGGGGAAATAATGCCGTAGTTGTCCAGAAGAAGGGTACGCCGCGGAGGAATCCGAGGAATAGAGGCGGGTCTCCTATTGGCGTTAAAGAACCGCCGATATTACTTACGAGAAAGATGAAAAAGACAATTAGATGAACCTTATTCTTTCGGTATGCATTTGCTCGGATTAAAGGACGGATTAAGAGCATTGATGCGCCCGTAGTTCCGACCCATGATGCGATCACTGTGCCAATTAACAGTAAGAATGTATTGAGTATCGGTGTGCCACGCAAGGTGCCACGCACGAGGATCCCCCCTGCGACTGTGAACAACCCCCACAAAAGCAGGATGAATGGGATATAGTCTAACAGATAGATGTGCAGGATGTCGTAAAAAGCTGCTCCTCGAAAAGCGATGAGATATGGGATTGCGAAGGCTGATGCCCATACCAAAGACATTTTCCCCCCGTGGTGGACGAGAAAGTGCGAATCAAACACAAGTGGGAAGATTGCAATGGATAGCAAAATACCAACGAAAGGTATAATACTCCAGATAGGTAATTTGGCACCATCTACGCCATGCCCGTGATGTGCGTCATCTGCCCCGAACGCCTCCATTGAAACCGAAAGGGCAAGCCCAATAATTACACAAATAATCAGACAAGATACCAGTTTGAACTTCATTTATAATTGAGAGTAGCGATTCGGAGATCGCTCCTACTGCTCTGCCTCCTTTTCACGCTTTTCATGCTGTGTGTGCTGTGTTCCCTGTAGTGCGAGTTTCGTATCACGCGGTTTCTGTTTTTCCAATCGTCCCATAGCAGGCTCCGTAGTTTGTACTTTTGTCACAACTATCCCTACGGATTTTTCCATCTTACTCAGGAAAGGCTCCGGATAAACCCCAATCCAGACGATGAACAGCAGCAGTGGTAGCATGACGACGATTTCACGCGCGTTCAAGTCTGGTAGGTTTTCATTTGTTTTATCGAGTGTTCCAAACATCACCCGCTGGAACATCCAGAGCATATACACGGCGGCAAGGATCACACCTGCGGTCGCAAAGACTACATAGACCTTAGAGAAAGCCTTGCCAACAAAACTGCCGAGCAGTATCATATATTCACCGACGAATCCGTTCAACCCCGGTAACCCAATCGATGACAAGGTTACAATCATAAAAATTACGGCAAAGATTGGCATCCGCTTCGATAAGCCGCCGAAATCAACAATCATCCTGCTGTGCCGTCGCTCATAAATCATGCCAACTAAAAGGAATAGTGCCCCGGTGCTTAAGCCGTGATTAATCATTTGCAACATGCTTCCCTGAAGCCCAGCGGCACTTTGTGAAAAGAGCCCTAACACGACAAAACCGAGGTGACTGACACTGGAGTATGCGACAAGTTTTTTGAGGTCCGGCTGGACCATCGCCACCAATGCGCCATAGATGATGCCGATGACAGCGAGCGTGACGATCAAGGGTGTAAATTTTTCTGCTGCATCAGGAAAGAGGGGCAGGCAAAATCGGATGATCCCGTAGGTTCCCATCTTTAGTAGGACACCCGCAAGAATAACGCTTCCGACTGTTGGTGCCTCAACGTGCGCATCTGGGAGCCATGTATGGAATGGGAACAGCGGTACTTTAATAGCAAACGCGATGAAAAATGCAAGGAATAGTAGATCCGAATGCTCAAAGGGTCCGCTTAGCGTCGTTAGGTCAAAACTATTGCCGTTCTGAAAATAGAGTGCTAAAATCCCGACTAACATGAGTGCGCTGCCCGCCATCGTATAGAGGACGAACTTGATAGTGGCGTAAATGCGACGCTCTCCGCCCCAAATACCGATGAGGAAATACATCGGAATCAACATCGACTCCCAAAACACGAAGAAGAGGAACAGATCGAGGGAACAAAAAACCCCCAACATCCCAGTTTCGAGTGCGAGGAGCGACATCATAAAGCCGCTCAATCCCTTCTCGACTGAATCCCATGCGGCGAGAATACACACGGGTGTTAGGAATGTCGTCAGCAACACCAACCACAGCGAAATACCGTCAATGCCAATGTGGTAGCTTATACCTAAACTGGTAATCCAGTTTTCTTGCGTAACATATTGGAACGTGCCGGTGTCTGCGTTAAACCCGGTGTAAAGCCCTAACGAGATAACAAAGGTGATGAGTCCAATGCCAAGTGCGATGGCTTTGACAGCGGTAGCCCCCAAGCCTCTAAGCAACGCAATTGCTATCACGCCGAGCAGTGGTAAAAAGATGACTGTTGAAAGTAACAAGGAACCCTCCTTGGAAATAGTTGTCAGTTGTCAGTTAGCAGAGGAATAGATTACGTTCTGAAGAAATTATGCCACCACCACTTATCACGTTGGCGCCAAGAACGTCTACGGTTTTCTGCTTGCTGAGCCAATTGTCGGCGGCGTTTTGAAAACTCGTCCTGAGGCATTTTGTTCTGCCACCAAACTTTCATCTTACGATTAAACTTTGATACTTCCTCAGATGATCTTTCGCAGTTGTCCAGAATCCACGCGCCGAGTTTGACATCGTGATCAATTCGCACAGCGGCTTCCTGAAACGCCTCCGCTGAGATACCGAGGAAGGACAAAATCGCTGTATCTTGTTCGGAATCAGCACCGTATTTATAGCTTCCGATTTCTCCAGCGTGGGCAGCTCGCGCTTTATCTGTCAACCTTGCGACACCGAAGATGCCCGCAACCTCTTTGTTGATTATATCCCTTGGTCGAAAAGTGCTCTTTCCCATATTTTCCTCCATTAGCATTTGATAAAAAAGAAGGATTGCAAGGTGCAAGTACCTTGTGCGACATCAAAGGATAGACCCCTAAGTGAAAAACAGATAATATGCAAGGAATAACACAATTCCGAGAACCATTGAAACAATATACACTTGGACGAGTCCTGTTTGGAGTCGTCGCAAAGTTCCACCCATAAATCGGATAATAGCCGCCACACCGTTGACAATTCCATCAATAATGCCGTTATCTACAAGTTTCCATAGCAGAAAGTGGGAACCGTTTTTAACCGGTTGCACGATGAGCGCGTTATAGATCTCATCAACATAGTACTTGTTTGCGATCAGTCTATGTAATGTCCCGGTAGGTTCATCGGACGGTACGCGTTTGCTATAACGTGTCCATGCGAAGGCAATGCCCGCCAAGCCGACAACCGATGAAATTACCATAAACAAGATAACATTGCCTGATGCGTCATGGTGTGCCTCTGGAAAAACGCTCTTCGTGAAATGGTGGAACCAACTCTCATGTCCGCCCCAACCTAATAACAATCCGATCAAAGCAGAAGGGATCGCCAGAATTGCTAACGGTAACCACATAATTGCTGGCGATTCGTGCAGATGTGAAGCGACCTCGGAATTAACGCGAGAGTCGCCGTAAAATGTCACGAAGATGAGACGGAACATATAGAAGGCTGTCAGGAATGCTGTGACCAATCCGATACCATAAATTAGCGGGAAACTCCCCCACGCGCTGTGCAAGATTTCGTCTTTGCTCCAGAAACCGCTCAGGAACGGGAACCCCGCAATCGCAAGGGCACCCACTAAAAAGGTCCAATGCGTAATCGGCATTTTAGATTTTAAGCCGCCCATCTTCCGCATATCCAATTCATTCGCCATGGCGTGCATGACACTGCCGGCGGTCAGGAACATCAACCCTTTAAAGAACGCATGCGTTACCAAGTGGAAAATGCCAGATGCATAGGCACCGACCCCGACCCCCACGAACATATACCCGAGTTGACTGACAGTGGAATAGGCGAGTATGCGTTTGATGTCGTTCTGTGTGAGTGCGATGGTTGCGGCGAAGAATGCCGTTAAAACACCGATCCATGCGACGATTTCGCCTGTATGTGCGATTTCATAAAGCACAGCGGAGCGCGCTATCATATACACCCCTGCCGTAACCATTGTTGCAGCGTGAATCAAGGCACTAACAGGTGTTGGCCCCTCCATAGCGTCGGGTAGCCATACATAGAGCGGTATCTGTGCCGATTTACCAATTGCGCCGACGAAGAGTAGCAAGGTCGCAATTACGAGTGTGCTGGCACCAAAAACTTTCTGAAAATTATCCGCCTCGGCGGCATCAAACATAGTGCCAAAATCAAGGGTTCCGAACGCCGCAAAGAGTGTGAACATTCCAAGCAGGAAACCGAAATCGCCAATCCGGTTCACAATGAATGCCTTTTTTCCAGCGTCCGTCGCGGACTGTTTGTCATACCAGAACCCGATCAGCAGATAAGAGCAGAGCCCAACGCCTTCCCATCCGACAAACATCATCAGGTAGTTGTTACCGAGGACGAGGATGAGCATTGCGAAAACAAATAGGTTCAGGTAGGCAAAATAGCGTGTATAGCCTTCATCACCATGCATGTAGCCGATCGAATAGACGTGGATGAGGAAACCGACACCTGTAATGACTAACAACATGACTGCAGTGAGCGCGTCCACACGGAAGCCTATATTGAAAGCGAACCCTTCGCCTGTAATCCATTTATAGAGGGTTTCATCGAGCGGGGCAGCACCGCCGTTCAAACTGGTGAAGGCAATAATTGAACAAACTAAGGAGACGAGCACTGCAAGCGCGCCTATCCAGCCGCTGAGTTTTTCGTTACCTTTTAGCCATTTTCCGAATAACCCGTTAATCAGAAACCCAACAAGTGGGGCAATTAATAAGACAACAATTAATTCTTTTGACATGATTTTTAACGATTGGGTTTTCGCTCCCTTTTGGCGTAGCTTGCAAGCCAAAACTTGCTGTTAAAAGCTCCGTTGTCAAAATCGGGTTTTCGCTCCATTTCAACAACTTTGGTTACAATTAAATTGTTCTAA
>VYCT01000110.1:19078-25912 GCA_009843785.1 Candidatus Poribacteria bacterium
ACCAAATCAAAAGTCTTTGCTAACCTTTTAATGAATTAACTTCGTCTACGTTAATCGTCTGCCGATGTTTGAAGACGCTGACAATAATTGCGAGCCCGATAGCGACTTCAGCGGCAGCGACAGCCATTACGAAAATGACGAAAACTTGCCCTGATGCCTCTCCGAGGCTACGACTGATTGCTACAAAGGCAAGATTCGCGGCGTTCAACATCAGTTCAATACACATAAAAATAATGATGGCGTTCCTACGGATGAGGACTCCAACAACGCCGATTGTAAATAAGAGCGCACTCAAAATAAGGTAAGATTCCAATGACATAAATAGTTGTCAGTTGTCAGTTGTCAGTTGTCAGTTAAAGAGAGTTGTGATTTAACCATGGTACCTCTTAACTAATCACCAATAACCGATAACTACTCCTTAGTTTTCGGCTTGGCTTTCGCGTTTTACTAAGACGATAACGCCAATCAATGCCGCTAATAAAATAAGCGAAGTAACCTCAAATGGTAAAAGATACTCGTTGAACAAGAGTTCACCAATGGTATAGGTCGTGGTGTTTACGGATTCGGTAGCAGCTTCCGCCGATGCGTCTGGGGGGTCGCTGATTGCATTCGCTGCGATATAGACCCCTTCGATAGCAAGGAGGATGCCAAGGATGACCGCAAAACCCTTCAGTTTGCCACTAATAGCCCCTTTCGCCGAGAGTGTGCCGAGGTTCAGGAGCATAATCACAAAGAGGAACAGGACCATGATTGCGCCAGCATAGACAATGACTTGTACAGCAGCAACGAAGTGCGCGCCGAGTAGGACAAACAGGCCTGCTTGTGCGAAAAACGTCACAATTAGCGAGAGCGCGCTATAAATCGGATGTCGAAACGAGATAACAGCAATCGCGCCAATCAGCGAGACTGCGCCAAAGAGATAAAATAAAATCTGTTCTGGATTCATACACGCCTCCTACTCTATTGCGTCTAATGCGCTGGGTGTAATCTGCCGGTCATTATCCCGTATTGCTGGCTCAGGTGCCTTGTTCATGACCAGTAGCCCTGCCACAATGGATACAACAATAAACGCCGCAACCACATTGCCGATACCGACGACCAGACGAGAGCCAGTGGTTATCCATAGTGTGCCGGTTACGACGATGGAAGTCAAAGCGACGGGCAACAGGAATTTCCAACCGAAGTTCATGAGTTGATCATATCGGAATCGCGGAAGTGTCCATCGGACCCAGATAAACACGAACAGGAAAATCGCTGTTTTGACGAAGAAGATACCGAACGAGATAATTCCACTCCATACGGGACCGCCGACATTTTCCAAACCGAAGAAGTGCCATCCGCCTAAGAAGAGTGTTACCACTACAGCGGATCCGACAATCATGTTCATGTATTCTGCCATGAAAAACATAGCGAATTTCATACTGCTATATTCGGTGTGATACCCTGCGACGAGTTCCTGCTCGGCTTCTGCGAGGTCAAACGGTAAGCGGTTCGTTTCCGCATACATTGCAGTCGTGAATGCGAGAAATGCCGGGAAATGAATTAGGAAGTTCCAATGCCAGAGATGACTTCCCTGCGATTCCGCAATTACCCGCAGACTCAGAGCACTGTTGTCACCAACGGTATTAGTGAGCATAAGCACTCCGATAATTGCCAATCCCAGCGTCAATTCGTAACTAATCATCTGCGCCGATGACCGTAAACCGCCTAAAAGCGAATACTTGTTATTCGATGCCCATGCGCCAAGCACAACGCCGTAGACCCCCAGGGAGGTTATCGCCAATATATACAAAATACCGATGTTGATATCTGCAATCTGGAGCGGTATTTCATTCCCAAACAGTGTAATAGAATTCCCAAACGGCACAACCGCAACCCCAACAAGTGCTGGCACCAACAGCATTGCGGGGGCAAGCACATAAAGCGGCTTATCCACATGATTCGGGATGAGGTCCTCCTTAAACATGAACTTAAGTCCATCTGCGATAGGCTGGAGCAGCCCTTGCGGTCCAACACGGTTCGGTCCGAGTCGATCCTGCATCCATCCACTCACTCGGCGTTCCGCCCAGATCATTACCATCACCCCGATAATCAGCAGATGCGCAATGATTAGGATCTTGACGATTGAACTAATGATTAAAAAGAGTGGGAAATTTTCCATATTTTTTATTTTCCTTACTTGGTTGGAAGGGTGGAAGGGAGGAGGGTTCGGTACCGCTTCTCCTATGCTTCCATCCTTCCATTCCGTCCGCTGATTGCTGATCGCTATTGTGCTAACTTGATCCCTGCATCCCCAATATTTTGATGTGTTGCGTCCGCATAGCCTTGCACATTCTCTGCAATTGCTATGGCAATTTCGCCAGCGAAATGATAGTTCATCTCACCGCCCAACTGCTTGGCAAGCTGCTGGGTAATCTCCCAGTCTACGCGTGCTTCGCCCGGCGGATCAATCGTCTTGCGAATCCGTTGTACCCAGCCTGTTGAGTTGGTAAAGGTGCCATCCTTCTCGGCGAAAGTTGTTCCCGGCAATACGACATCGGCTAATTGCGTCACCTCTGATGGTAAAACGTCTTGCACGATAAGGAACTCGACGCTTTCTAACGCGGCTTTCTCTGCGTCCTCAAGCGGACGTTCTGGTGCACCACTAACGAGATAGACGACTTTTGCGCCGGAGACTTTCTCCCAAAGCGCCTCATTTTCCAGAACGACGTTTCCGTTTGCAGAACCGAGTATCGTCCGTGCGCCTGCAGTGTTCGGATTTTTATCGGCTTCAATTGTAAATTGTGGGAATTTGTGTTCTTCACCGGACAACTGCCCAAAGAGTCCCAACTGCGTTGTCTGCAGCACGTCGTGTGCGAATTGCTGCAAAACGTAGTTGTCCTCATTCGTAGCTTGTGCAGAACCGATAACAACAACGTCGTCAGCTGCGACTTCTGATAACTGCTCCTGAATCACAGTGAGGGCATCCGCCCAATGTGTTGGCGTGAGTTCGGCATCAACGCGTTTCAGCGGCAGTTGAAGTCGGTCATCGCTGTTTACATAGTGGTAACCGAGCCGCCCATCGTCACACATCCAATGTTGGTTAATATCCTCATGGAAGCGCGGTTTGAGCCTGTAAACCCCATCGGCTTTATATTCTACGGTGATATTACAACCGACACTGCATCCTGAGCAGACACTGTTCGCCTTCTCCATAAACCATGGACGCGACTTGAACAAGAAATCTTTGCTAATCAATGCCCCGACGGGACAGATGTCAACAACATTTCCTGCGAGTTTGTTATCGAGTAACTGAATGGGAGTTCCTTCATGGCTTCTCGGAATATCAATTTCATCGTGAGAACCGCGATTAATCAACCCAAGTTCACCACTACCCGCAACTTCATCACAGAATCGGATACACCGAGTGCAGACGACACAGCGCGTTGAATAGAGCAGTACATCCGGTCCGAGATCTTTCTTCGGTGGCACATTTTTGACCTCAAGATAGCGACTCTTATCGCTTCCGTGCCGATAGGAATAGTCCTGCAAATCGCATTCGCCAGCCTGATCACAGACGGGACAATCCAGTGGATGATGCACAAGCAGGAATTCCAATATGTCTTCGCGTGCTTTTTTGACGCGCGGGCTGTCTGTGTAGACGATAAAGTCGTACTTCCCGTCAAGTTTCCTATCTGGCGGTGCTGTTCTTAACACCGTCGTGCATCCGGTTGCAAGCTGCCGGTCAGGAACAATCGCGCCAGCGGGTGGGAAGAACACGTGTGGCTCAACGAGGCACATCCTGCAATTTGCGGGACGGGTCAGACCGGGGTGGTAACAGTAGTGAGGCACTTCAATGCCGTGTTGCCTTGCTGCCTCAACTATATTTGTTCCATCTTCAACCTCTATCTCAAGGTCATTCAATTTAACTAACGCCATATAATTACTCCAATGTATTCCTACCAGGGAAATTACGCTTACGTCAACTTAACAATTTTTCAAGTGATTCAATTTTCTCGCGCAACGCCTGAATCTCTATGGCTTGTGCTTTTATGGTATCCTCTTGTTGTGTGCGTCTGTTCTGCTGATACGCAATGAGGGCTAATGGGACACCTACAAAGGCTATAAGCGCGCCGATAAGTGTTATTATCAATGTTCCGTGAAAGTCTAACCTTTTGCTCTGATCTGTGAAGCGATCAGTAAAGTGCTTTTCTAAACGCACCTCAGTTTCGGTGATCCGCTTTTCTAAATGCACCTCAGTTTCGGTGATCCGCTTCTCTAAACGTACCTCTGCCTCGTTAACAATTTGCCGGATCTTCTCTAAGTCTTCAACACTCAGTTCGGCAGTCGCGACAGTGCTCAGGCATAAAAGTCCCACAATGGCAAAAAACAAGGTTTTCATCATAGATGTTCCTTTCGACTATCGCCAGTTATGCCCTGCAGGTCAGCAAACTCCTTTGGAATAAACCGCTGTTGATAGGCGTAATTTTCTTCCGGTGGGACGGTCGCCTCAGCAACAGGCAGCGTGACGAGTTTCCCTTCCCGGATAGCGGCTTCAAATTCGGGTCGGAACTTGCGCATATAACTCACAGCGGGCCATGAGACAGCAATACCAAAGACGCAGATCGTATTCCATGTCATCGTATCTACATTTGCGATGTTATTAGCGACACTTTCCAGCAGATCCAAGTCTTCGTAAATCTCTTCTGTTTCGCCGGTATCGCCCCATCTACCGTTTTCAGCGACACCGAATTTGGGGCGTGTGATAGTGTCTTTCCGTCCATTTCCGTCAGCTATCCGTTGGACAATATCGCGGACCCACGGTGTGCCCCACCTGCACGGTGTGCACTGTCCACAGGATTCATGTGCATAGAACTTCATGATATTGAGCAAGCAGTCAACGATATTCCGCGTCTCGTTCATGACGATAATACCCCCGGACCCGAGCATTGATTTAGCGAGCGTAAGAGAGGTAAAATCGAGTCGAGTGTCTAACTCATAGTGCGTTAAAATCGGTGCGGAACTGCCACCAGGAATCACGGCTTTCACTTCTTCGCCGCGCAAACCGCCTGCGACCTCAATGAGTTCTGTGCATGTCAAGCCAAGGTCAAGTTCATACACGCCCGGTTCGTTGACATCGCCGCTGATGCAGTAGAGTTTCGTGCCTGTGTTCGGATCCGGTGTCGGTGGATCAGATCGTGTATCGGCATACGTCGGTCCCATCTGAGTGTACCATTCAACACCGTTACCGACGATGAAAGGTAGGTTACAGAGTGTCTCCACATTCTGCACAACGGTGGGTTTCATGAACACACCTTCAACAGCAGGGAATGGCGGTTTGTTTCGAGGTTGCCCGCGTTTGCCTTCAAGCGACTCAATCAAGCCTGTCTCCTCACCACAGATATAAGCCCCGGCACCCGGGTGGGAATAAATATCGACGTTGAGTCCCGTGCCCCGGATGTCTTTGCCGAGGTATCCCTTCTCGTAAGCCTCCTTGATGGCAGCATCTAACATCTTTTTTCCGAGTGTAAATTCACCGCGGATGTAGACATAGGTCGTCTCAATGCCCATCGCATAGCAGCAGATCAAGATACCTTCAATCAATAGATGTGGATTCTTCTCCAAGACGTAGCGGTTACTGAACGTTCCTGGCTCACTTTCGTCAGCGTTGCAACAGAGGTAACACGGTTTTATGTCTTTGGGGACGAAACTCCATTTCAAGCCGGTTGAAAAACCGGCACCGCCTCTGCCTTTCAACCCGGAATCCATCACCATTTTAGCAATATCGTCTGGTTGATATTCCGCGATTGCCTTTTCAAAACGGGTGTAGCCATCGTATTGCCGAAAGACATCGAACGTGTTAATATCGGGCACATCCAGATGCTCGTAGAGAATCCTTCTTTCTTCGACCATACCTTCTCCCCTACAAATTGTCTAAGATTTGATCAACCTTTTCCGTGGTCAAATTTTTATACAGATCGTCATTCACCATGATCACAGGTGCGACATCGCACGAAGCGAGGCATTCTACTTTCATGAGTGTGAACTTACCGTCAGCCGTTGTACCTTTCGCGAGATTGGTTTCGGAAGCGATATCCGTGTCGAGTTTTGCTTTGAGATGGTCGAGCACCACTTTGCAATCCCGCAATGCACAGGGTAGCGTATGGCATACCCGAATGACGTACTCGCCTACCGGTTCTTCAAAGAACATCGGATAGAAAGTGACGACATCCTTGACTTTCATCACGGTGACTTCAAGTAGTTCGGCGACATATTTCATGACGGCAGGCGTGATATAGCCTGCCTGCCTTTGTGCGAGATGTAGTGTCGGCAGCATTGCTGCTTCTTTAATTGGATATCGCCCTATCAACTCGTCGAATTCACGTTGATTTTCTTCGTTAAACGCGAAAGGCGTTTCAATTTGAATGAGTTCCTCTGACATATTTTTAATTTTCCTTGCGGTTAAAGGACGTGGTTTGTGCTTTGACGCTTTTCGCTCAAGACCTGAAGAAATCCGCAGAAATACCCAAGCAAAAACCCTCAGCAAAACCCTTCCACTTCGTTTCTGGCTTGTGATCTTAGGTTGAGAAGAGATTTGATATTCACAGTTTAGTTTCGCAATATGGGCACATAAAATATCTCTGCAACCCACGTTTGAGTGTTTTATTACCGTGGACAGGCACGACTATACGCTCCGGAACGCCATCTTTAGCATAAATGTGATGGCTGCCTTTGATTCGCTTTAACTGCCAATTGTGCTTTTCTAATAACCGGCAAAACGCTTTACCGGTTAACGCTTTCAAACAGCTATCTCCATCACTCTATCATTTTCCGTGATTTCTATAGTGTTAATAT
>VYCT01000015.1:0-322 GCA_009843785.1 Candidatus Poribacteria bacterium
TTCTGGCGTATTTGCCAATGAACTTGACATATGTCACTAATTTCGTGAGAAGTATGGTCCCCTTGAAATCCTGTCCTTGATGTAGGTCGTGATTTATGAGGAAATCGGCGATATGAACGTAGCCGAAACGGTATGTAAAGAGTATTTAACCACATTTCCAACTGATTACGATATGCGAATCCGTCTTGGAATGATTCTTATTCGATCTTCTAAAGAGACTGAGGTTGATAATGTGTTAGATAGTTTTTCTGAAATCAAAGACTTTTCATACTTAAAAGATCTTTCTTTAGAAGGATGTTTTGAATTAGCCCTATTACATCAA
>VYCT01000015.1:332-15479 GCA_009843785.1 Candidatus Poribacteria bacterium
GTTCTAAATTGGTACCAATTTTTTACTTAAAAAAATCACTTTTAAACCTAAAACCACCTTCCTTATTATGAATGTTTTTAATATCCCCATTACATCAAATAAGATTACAACAGGAAAAAGCACTGGAGATTATGTACGAAGTACGTAGAACGCATTTTAATAATCCCGATGCTCACATTTTATATATCAAGATTTTCCTTTCAGTTGAAACGGAAATTCCTGAGATGCTAAAACCTACTCAAGTTGAAAAGGATACAGCGGTCAAAATCAACATCTCTGACGAAGACTATTGGTATATAATTGAAAAACGTGTAGATGCAGATATCAAACACGACGAACGTGATGTAAATGACCCTTTCGCTCAACAATTAACGGGAAAAAACATAAATGATGAAGTGAGTTTAGGGGAGAAAATTCTCGGACCAAAGACCGGAAAGATCGTTGATATCAAGAGTAAATTCTCTTATGCCTATCAAGAAAGTTTTCGTAAATACGAGCATCTGTTCCCTTTGGACCAGGGCATGGATAATATGAAAATAGATGATTCTGAAGAAATCGATGATAAAGAAAGATTTCAACCAATGTTTGATAGGATTGATCAGCAACAAGAATACTTTGATCAAATTGAAAAACTATACAAGGAAGAAAACATAACTATCGGTTGTTTTACTAATTTAGTGGGTAGTAATAGTTTAGATACATGGGGTTCCCTTATGGGTAACCCTGAATTAGGGATTAGGTGTAGTATTGGGGATATTGAGGAAAGAAGCAGCATCCTTAACGGACTTAATGATTCCAAACCTAAACTTGTTGTAGACATTATTTCCCTAATCACTTTACACAGTTTGGATGCTGCGGATATTGTGGTCAGCACGTTTGGAAAACTCTGCATTGCTCAATCGACTATTGATGAATTACAGAATATTATCAGTGAAAGAGAGGGAATGTGGTCTAAACGCGAGGGAATAATAGTTGGTAAAAAAGGAAATCGGTATGTAAAGCAAATTATCAATCCTGAGGAAATGAAGCAGGGAATAGAATATCTAAAAGACATTATTCGCTGGATTAGGAATAACTGTGAAGTTGGTCAAGCGACTGCTGGGTCAGAGATGAACCAATTACGCAGGAGGGAACTTAACGACATGCTACAACAGCATTTCCTTGATACTGTTCTCCTCGCAAGCCAACCGGAGCATCTACTTTTCTCGGATGATGGGCGGCTCAGACATTATGCGAAGACAACTCTCAATAGCGACGCTGGCACAAATTTCCAGATTGAGGGTGTGTGGACACAAGTTTTATTGGAACACTGTGTTAATCAGAATCTCCTTGATGAGGCTGACTACGATGAGATGACGATAAAATTAGTTTGTTCTCGCTACTATCACACGCAATTTGATGCAGATTTGTTAATGGAAATCGCTAAACGTTCAAATTGGAAGCTCTCTGAGCCTTACAACAGTTTTGTCCTTGCCTTAGGTGAAGAACGAATGAATGGGCATTCGGCATTAGACGTTGCAGTTGATTTTCTCTTTAAACTTTGGGAGGAATCAATTTTATTCAGGCAGAAAGAATTCTTGACGTTGGGTTTATTAACTGGACTTACTTATGAACGGTATGCTCATGATGTATTGAATCAACTCGCAAGGCAGATTCGGGAAAAATATAGAAGATATACACCGAATCAGAATCATATTCTCAGACAGATCCGTAATTTTCAACAGATCTATCCTCTTGAAGATAACTTTACATTTTTGGCGGAAAATGATATTCGTGTCAAGGAAACACGGGTAGGTATTGAAACTATCCTATACGAATATATTCACAACAGTAAACTACCAGAAGTAATTGCCGATCATTACTATTATTCACTCACAGTGGAACAGGTTTATGCCACGCTCCTATATTATCTTCAAAATCAAGAAGAAATTGGTGCATATTTAGATGATTATCTGAAATTTTGCCAAACGGCACGAAAGGAAGCAAATTCTTATATACCCGATCCCACCACTCCAAAAAACGACTCAGAAAGCACAACACAATCTCCATCCGAAAATGAACAGGGTTAAAGATGCGTCGGTATCTGATAGACGAAAATATTTCTCCGGAATACCGGACGCAATTGCTTTACCATGAACCATCACTAACGGTCTTGGCGGTTGGCGATGAAGGTGCTCCTCCGAAAAGCACGCCAGACCCAGAAATCTTAGAGTGGTGTGAACAGAACCAATTTAACTTGATAACAAACAATCGGGAAAGTATGCCGCAACATCTCTCTGACCATATCGCAGCAGGACATCATGTACCGGGCATTTTCACGATTAAACGCAGAGTACCAATGGGATTAATCATTGACCAGTTGCTTCTCATCGCTGGGGCATCTGACGAAGACGAATATATGGACGAAATTACTTACATCCCACTTTAACTACTAACACTGATTTTGATGATTGAAAAAGGAGTCATAATGAATTCCATACAGTACGAGGAATTATGTCGATTGTTCATAGCTGATAAATTTGAACTTCCCATTGAGGAAATACAGTCTGTCAGGATTCCGAATCCAAAGAGAGCTGATCTACCGGAGTATAGTCATCAGATTGACCTTTACTGGGAAGATGGCAATGAGCTTGCTTCATACCTGAACATTGCTAATGCGAAGTGGCGAGGTTCAGATAAAGTAGCTCAGGGCGAGGTGCTACTCCTACAAAAAGTTAAAGAAAAAGTTGCTGCCAATAAGGCAGTGATGATTAATAATATTGGTTTTACTAAAGGAGCAGAAGCAGTTGCTAAAGATGAAGGAATTGCTCTGCATATTGTCTGTCCTAATTTCGACATTGCCATATTAGACACAAATTTGAAGGATCGAAAGGTCATCCAAACCCAGTTTCAGAAACTTTCAACCAATGATAAACCGCCTTATACCTACGAGGTAGTCCATAGAGCGTTTGATTTAGGGACAGAGGCAGAGACACAATCAGGAGTTCCAAACGAGACAGCTTCTCATTCAAAGGGGATTAGAAAAACACCTATGAATCGAATGGCACAACCGACTTCACATCAAAGGGTGCGTCCAGACACTCAAAAAGTTCAAGGAGGGCGAGGCGGTCCACGAACAGGTGGACGCGGAGGGGCTGCCCAGAATCGGATGGGACCCCCGCGCGGTAGCGGTGGTGGATCAAACCGTAGAGGATGATGCAAATTGTCTGCTCCTGCATAAGATTACGACAAACTTAGAGAATAGCTGTGATGAACAAGATAAATTTACCAGTGTATTGGGAAATTTTGCCTTTTACAAGTTGCTTGAAAAAGGTTAAAACCAAGAAAAAACTATCAATTCCTAAAACGGACAACCAAGAATCGGGCGAATTTCCAGTAATTGACCAAGGGGCATCATTTATTCCCGGTTGGACAGATTCGGCTGAGGCTGTAATCTCTGATAATTTGCCGGTGGTGATTTTTGGAGACCATACTCGTGTTTTCAAATATATCGATTTTCCATTTGCCCTTGGAGCTGATGGGACACAACTACTTTATCCAAACGATGAAATTTTGGATTCCCACTTTTTCTATTACGCTCTTTTGAATCTTAAAGTGCCTAATAAGGGGTATAATCGGCACTATAGATATTTACGAGAATTTTCAGTGGTGTGTCCGCCTCTCCCCGAACAACGCGCCATCGCCCATGTTTTACAGACAATCCAAGAGGCAAAGCTTACCCGTCAAAGCGAGATCGCATTAGAGCGAGAACGCAAAGCAGCGTTGATGGATTTCCTCTTTTCACACGGCACGAAAGGTGAACCCCGCAAGCAGGCAGAGATTGGCGAGATTCCTGAGAGTTGGGAAATTGTTCAACTCAAAGAAATAGCCAATTTGAGGCGTGAAAATGTGAAACCTAAAGATAGTCAAAGTCTAAATTTTGTAGGACTTGAGCATATTGATTCGGGAGAGAGCACCTTGAAACGTTGGGGAGATGCTTCGGCGATGAAAAGTGCGAAAAATCGTTTTTATCCTGATGATGTCTTGTATGGTAAATTGCGATCGTATTTGGATAAAGCAGTTATCGCTGAAATGGGGGGAGTCTGCTCTACCGATATTCTTGTTTTTACTGCAAATTCAAAAATGCTCCCAAGATTTTTAGTCTATCTTTTGCACACTGAAGTGTTCGTCAATCATGCTGTAGCAACATCAACAGGAATAAGTCATCCAAGAACGTCATGGGATCCTTTGGGAAAATTCACCTTTGCCCTTCCCTCACTCCCCGAACAACGCGCCATTACCTCCATTTTTCAAGCGATTGACGAAAAAACAGCAGCCCTCGAACAAGAAACACAACATCTGGACGAACTCTTCCGCGCCATGCTTGAGGAACTGATGACAGGACAGCGGTCTGCTGTGCCGTTGATTGATATTGAGATGGACGTGTGAGACATCGCCATTTTACTAAATTGACAAACTTGATAACTTTTTCACCAATATGTTATACTGTACACACCCAATTTCGGTGGCTCATCGTCATAATTTAAAACATATATCAGGGAAGTTTCACGTTTTGCGCTGTAGCATTTAGGAACGTTGGAAAGACTGGATTATGAAGTATAGACAGGTCATAAAGCTCATTGAAAATGATGGGTGGTATTATACAAAGACACGAGGCAGTCATCGCTATTTTAAACATCCAACGAAAAAGGGAAAAGTGACAGTTTCAGGTAAAATGGGCGAAGATGTTCCAAAGGGTTTACTCAACCGCATTCTAAAACAAGCAGGACTCAAGTCATGAGGGATAAATGTATGGAATATGTTGTGATTTATGAAAAAGGCGACAGCAGTTATGGTGCTTATGTTCCCGATCTCCCTGGCTGCTTTGCTATAGGTGAGACGTTAGAAGAAACCCAAACATTAATCCAAGAAGCCATCGAATTTCATATAGAAGGATTACAAGAAGATGGTGACGATGTTCCGCAACCGTCTTTAAATCTCCCTATTCAGTATGATATTCCAAACCTTGGCATACACAAAGTCGTCGAAAACTATGTACATAACGACGATCCTGCTCTCTTTTCATGTAAAGACGCTGCAGGTCACCTCTACCTTGTTACCGCTGGTGAAAACGATCAAGATAAAACCTGGCTCCGTGTGGAAATCTCTAATGAACGTTTTAATCTTATCCGCTCTGGTGGCATAGACCTTCGGAATGCATTCACCGATAATGAGAATGGCTATTTAGTCCGGATGAAAGTTCCCCATGATGCTCCGACACAATCTTCGCCAGAAGTCATCCATCCAGATGAAATCCCTGAGGACCTGCTCCCGTTTCCAGGCGAACGTCTCGGTCTAAAAACCGAAACACTACCAGCACTTAATAGTCCTGAAGAGCTGGCATCATCCAAAAATAGAGAAATTCTGAACTTAACTCTCAACTTTCTTGGAGTGTTCAGAACAGAAGCACCGATAGATTCTCTGGGTAAGATACTAACTGGATTTCAAAAAGTAATTAACAGAATTGGTATGAATCGTTCCGATTTTAACTTAAAAAAGAAATCTGAAGACATCCGAAACCCATTTGGTATCTCAATGTTAGAAGTCGGAGCAGGTTCATTCGATATCCGATTTGCCTCTACTGAGCTTGTTGATCTGTTCAAATCTTCTAATCTTGGGGATGCAATTGATGAGTTTCTTAAACTTTTCAATGCTGGCAGTGATCAAGTTAAACTTAAACCACTCATAGAACAATTTGGACCAAAAATTGCAAAGGATTACATTAATTTCCTCAAACCACTCAGTGAATCCGTAGTAGACACGAGATTCACGTGGACATCTCCACATCCTAAACTCGGTGGAACTGCGCAACTTTCAAATTCACAAATGGTAAAGATTATTGATATTCTTGAGAAAATTCAGGAAGAAACATCAGTAACAATCAAAATTCATGGTACTTTAGTCGGTCTTTCCCTCAGATCCAAATTATTTGAGATAGAAACGACCGATGAAAACTTTTATGAGAAAGACTATTTTAAAGGAAAAATCACGGATGAAGCCATTAATACTGAATCTATAAGGAACGCAACACTAAGCCAAACCTATATTGCTGAGATACAAGGATTCGTTGAAATTGGTGAGACCAAAGATGAGAACAATATTAAGTTCAGACTACTTAGTCTTAGTCAGTAATCCTACTGCAACTTAGATATAGTTATGTCAGAACGTTCAGTAGTCCAAGATCCACTCCTCAAATATGCCGATGAAATAGGTTGGCAGTCTGTTTCTCAGTCAGAAGCGATGCAGATGCGTAGTGGTGATACCGCCGCGCTCTATTTTAGCGATGTGCTGAAAGCGCAACTCTTAAAACTCAACACAGGCATCGTAGACAATTCCAATTGCGCGGACGTTCTACGACAGCTCGGTCTGCTCAACGCAACACTCGACGACAATCAAGACGCTCTCTCGTGGTTACGTGGTGAACAGTCAATTTTCGTTGCGAATGAAAACCGTAACCGCAACGTCACCCTCATCGACTTTGAAAACCCCGATAATAATCTGTTCCATGTCACCGATGAATGGGAACAGCAAAACGTAGTGCATCGCAATCGCGCCGATGTAGTGTTCCTGATTAACGGGATTCCCGTAGCAGTCATGGAAACCAAAAACGCTGGCAAATCAGATGGATTAGCACTCGGAGTGGATCAAATCCGCCGCTACCACGACGAAACACCGGAGATGTTCACGACTGCACAACTCTTCGGTGTCACACAACTGCTGGACTTCCTCTACGGCGTGACATGGAACGTTACTCGCAAAAATCTGTTCAACTGGAAAACCGACGAACCCACTAATTATGAGCAGAAGGTTAAGACTTTTTTCAATCGAGATCGTTTCCTGAAGGTTCTACAGCAGTCCATTATTTTCCAGAGCAAAGACGATCAACTCACCAAGATCGTGTTGCGTCAACACCAGACGCGCGCTGTGGAGAAAGTGATTGAACGGGTTAAGGATCCGAACAAACGGCGCGGACTTGTCTGGCATACACAAGGCAGCGGCAAAACCCTCACCATGATAAGCATTGCTGCGCGCCTCTTACGCGGTGGAAAGCAGGCAGAAAAGCCCACCGTGCTGATGGTCGTTGACCGCAATGAACTCGAAAGCCAACTCTTTAGAAACATCACCGGTTACGGCATCACCACGCTTGAGGTCGCGCAAAGCAAGGACGACTTGGAAGAAATTCTATCCTCCGATTATCGCGGTTTGGTCGTGTCAATGATTCATAAATTCGACAGGAGACCCGCGAACCTCAACATCCGTGAAAGCGTAGCAGTGCTGATTGATGAGGCACACCGCACAACCGGCGGCGATTTTGGAAATTACCTGATGGCTGCCCTCCCCAACGCAACCTATATTGGCTTCACCGGCACCCCAATTGATAGTCTCTCTAAAGGCGAAGGCACTTTTAAAGTTTTCGGCGTAGACGATAAACAGGGATACTTGGATAAATACGCAATCTCGGAATCCATTGAAGACGGCACGACTGTCCGGTTGAACTACGCGCTCGCTCCGTCCACTTTGTGGGCTGATCGAGAGATATTGGATCGGGAATTTCTTAACCTTGCAGAGGCTGAAGGCGTTAGCGATCCCGATGAACTGAACGCAATCCTCGACCGCGCTGTCGATCTAAAAGCGATGATGAAAGCACCCGATAGGGTTGAGAAAATCGCTCAGTTTGTTGCTGAACACTTTCAAGAGACGGTGGAACCGATGGGATTCAAGGCGTTTCTGGTGGCCGTAGACCGCGAAGCGTGCGCGTTTTACAAAGAGGCACTCGATAAGTATCTGCCCACAGAGTATTCTGAAGTCGTCTATTCAGCAGACAATAGAGATTCCGAATTGATGAAGACGTATCACCGCACACCGGAGCAAGAAAAAGATGTCCGTAGGCGGTTCACCAACAAGAGCGAACAGCCGAAGATTTTGGTTGTGACCCAGAAGTTATTGACTGGCTTCGATGCACCAATCCTCTATTGCATGTACCTTGATAAACCGATGCGTGACCATCTTTTACTACAGGCAATCGCGCGCGTGAATCGCCCCTATGAGGATGCAGACGGATTAGCAAAACCTGCCGGATTCGTTTTAGATTTTGTCGGCATCTTTGAGCACCTCGAAAAGGCACTCGCTTTTGATTCTGACGAGGTGGAGAGTGTCATTCAGAACATTGATGTACTCAAAGAGACGTTTGCGAAACTGATGCGTGAAACCGCGCAGCAATACCTCCCACTTGCCGAAGGTTCGGACGATAAAGCGAAAGAGCAGGCGATTGTGTATTTTACGGATAAAGAAGTTCGAGAGGCGTTTTTCACGTTTTTCAAACAGGTACAGAACCTCTATAATATTCTTTCACCGGATGTCTTCTTACACCCGTTTATAGAGGACTATCAGGCACTCGCAACGCTCTATGGATTGATTCGTACCGTCTATTTTGATCGCACCTACGTTGACAAAGAGTTAACCACCAAGACGCAGCGACTCTTACAAGCGCACACGGGAGGCGATCTATTTGAGTTGCCTGATACTGTTTATGAATTAAACGAGACCACCTTGCAAGAGATAGATCAGAGCGACGCGTCCGATACGGTTAAAGTTTTGAATTTGGTAAAAATACTGCGTCAGAAGGTAACCGATGAAGGCGAATCGAGTCCATATTTGATTCCACTTGGTGAACGTGTAGAAGCTGTCGCAGAGGACTATGAAAATCGTCAGTCAGGAACACAAGATGCTTTGGCTAAGTTTATGAGGTTAGCTGAAGAAGTTTCACGCGCTACAAGGGAACAAGATCAAATGGATATGGACAATAACACTTATGCGGTTTATACAGTTCTTAAGAATGTTATAGAAGATGTTAACCCCGAGCAGGCACGGGCTGTTGATCAAATTTTTGAACAATTTCCTGATTATCAGTGGGATAATCAACAAGGGAGCCAGTTGCGGATAATGCTCTATCGGACATTAGAACCTACAGTTGGTAGGGAAAATATAATCGAAACGGCAAACAAATTGTTAAGGTTGGAACGTGTATGAATGCCAATACAGCAGATTTGAAAGGCGCAGTATGGGAATGGGCAGACCGTATCGGGGTCAAGGTACGGGAGATTCATCTGCGGCACATGCGGCGGAAGTGGGCATCTATTTCAACGAATGGACGCCTAACGCTCAACACGGATCTACTCAGTCTACCAGAAGCTTTGACAGAATTCGTCATTGTCCATGAATTGGTGCATCTGCTTGTCCCAAATCACGGTAAACTGTTTAAGGGATATATGTCTGCGTACATCCCTGATTGGGAAGATAGACAGGATCGTCTGAGATTGCTTTAATAAAGGGCAACACCATCAGTTGTTTATCCCGCGTATTCAGTATGAAGGTTCTCTTTTGCGTTGATAGTTAACTGCTAACTGCTGGGGGCTGATTGCTATGAGAACTGATAACGGATTTTGTATCCCAGAGAAGGATAATGCCATCATAACCTCCGCTCGCCAGAAGCGTGCCATCCGGTGAAAAGGCAAGCGAAAGAATATGGGTGAGGTGGCCTTCAAAAGTGGCAACATTTTCACCTGTGGCAGTGTTCCACAGTTTGATAGGCGCACTTGCCATCCCTGCCACTCGCTCCAAACCAGTAGCCAGATACCCACCACACGGAGAGAATACGATGCCGCTCTGCCACCAATATGCCAATTCGGCTGGCTTCGGTATTGTCAGTAAGGTTTTAGAACTTTCGATATCCCACAAAATAAATTCTTTTTCTGCCTCCCCAGCAATAACATTTCCACACGGCGCAAAAGCGACGTGCTCTATCCTATGGCTATGAAACGCCTCTATTTCTTCGCCACGCCCAAGATCCCATAGCCGATAGCACCCGATCTCTTGACTGCTCGCGAGATATTTACCGTTCGGACTGAACGTTATGAAGGCAACGTTGGTTTCAGGCACCGTGAAGGTATGGATTATTTCCTCACGCACAATATCCCATACATATAGATTTTTCTGGGAGTCGCCGTACGCCAGTCGTTGGGCTGCGTCCGAGAACGCCACAGCCAGATACCGTGGGCGTTCCTTGATTCCGCACTCGGCAATAGGCGTGTCGTTACCAAATTCCCGTACTTTTATAGCGTCTCCTTCAACGCTGGTCGTGTGCAGCTGTCCTGAACCTGACGCATAAAGACAATGTTTTTCACCCGGTAACTTAAAAACGCGCGGCGTTTGTGAATGACTGACGACATCCCAGCAACGAAAAGTGCCTTCCGGAAACGGATACTCAGCCACAAGCGTTTTCCCATCTGCCGAAAATGCTAATGATCTTAGATAATCGGGATGCGAATTGTAGGCAACCGTGCGCGGGTGCTGGTTTCCAACCGTCCACACGCTGAGTTCATGAGCTGTCGCGAGTGCAAACTGTGTTCCGCTAAAAGACCACCTTCGTGTTTCGTCTCCATCTGGTGTGTGGTAAGTATTAAGTTTTTCATGGCACGTCGCATCCCAGAGGGTGACATCGGTATCAGAAACCGCTGCAACCTGCATCGTTCCTGCTGTGGAATAAGCAGGGGTCAACTGATTACCGCCATAAGTCTGTTCCTCTTTTTCGACCTGCCAATTCTCCGTGTCCCATACTGTCAAAATGGAGGATTCCTCTCCATCACTACTGGCAACGAGGAAGTTCCCACAAGGTGAAAAAGAGAGGGCGTACAAATATTTCGTATAATCCGTGAGAGGTGCGACGCGTTCGCCACGAGAAACATCCCAAACTGCGATAACGTCTCTCTCAGGCGCGATTGTCCAATAACCATCCGTCAATCTCTCTGCATCGTCCGGAGGACTCGCACAAGCGAGCAGGCGACTGTCTTGGGAAAATGCGATAGGCGCAGCAACGGAGCATCCCCGAAACGTGAGTTCTATGTCACCAAGTCTCGCAAGGTGTACACCGGTCTCTGGATTCCAGATGTCAACGACATAATCGTGATGACCACTTGCGGCCAGATACTGACCGTCCGGCGAAAAGGCGAGTTGATTAATCGTTTTCATAAACTGGACTTGTCCTTGCCGTTCCACTTGTGTTAGACAGTTTCCGCGCGCCACATCCCATACCTTGACCCTTCCATCCTCATGTCCTGTAGCAACCCATTCGCCGGATGCAGAGAAAGCAATCGCCGAAATTCGCTCACAATCGATACCCCACAGCGCAATAGGTGATAGGGTGCTGCCTTCATACCACCACAAGCCTATATGGGTTCCGACAGCAAGATGTTCCCCGCTTGGGGATAATACCATCGTGTTGATAATCCCGCGTCCAAATCGGGCACGGGCCCCTTTAGGTAACCTCCATAGGGCTGCTTCCGGTTCGCTTTCCTCCTGACCCGTTGCTGGCACGTACGACATGTCTGACATGCCTGATGTGTTGTGTAAATCCGCAGTCCCTGATGACATAATTCCTCCTCCTTCAGGTTCTACCCCAAACGCCTGACGCAAAAGTTCTCGTGTTTCCCTGAGTTTCGTCTTGACGGTGCCTATCGGTAGGTCAAGTTCCTTCGCGATTTCTTTCATACGCCACGATTCTAAGTAGTACAGTATCGCGACACGGCGTACCCGCTGTGGAAGGTGTTGCACAGCTTCCACCACATCCGCGTTGAGTTGTGCCTCCCGAAAACGCGAGGCTGCGTTCTGGTCAATATGCGCAACCAACGCCGAGTCGCTTTCAGCGGTTTCGCGCTGTGCCTGATGATTGGCGGCGTAGTATCTGTTGCAAGCGTTATATGCGATCCGTCGCAACCAGCCACTAAAACTGTCTACTTTCCGAAGCCCATTGATGTTTTCCCACACCGCCATCCAGATGTCCATCAGAATTTCTTCAGCATCGCGACGTTGCCTTGAATTCGCGACAACGACGCGCCACACACGAGGACTATAGCGCGACATTAGTTCTGCGAATGCTGCTTCATCTCGGTTTTGTACCAATCGTATGAGTTTTTCGTCCGTTAGACCCTTGAGAGTTAGACCCTTGGGATCTGAAAAATCGTATTGCATAAGCCACCATCCATTTGGGTTTTAATATAAAGAGGAGGGTTTTTGGAGGAAAGGTTTAAAAAGGTACTATTTTGTTTCTACACATTAATTCCGCAAGCCGAGTTGATTACTGAGCTCCATTAAACGTTTATTTATCCGTGTTTTATCAACTCGGTTTCCATCCACAAATTCTTGATATTCTGGCAACAAGTCATCTGGAACCATTATACGGGAGTTCGCTTCGCGTAACGCTAATAACCCCATAAAGATTTGCATCTCCCGTGAATAGTCGGGTACGAAGTCGTTGAGTGCTTGGCGGAGTTCGCCCTCTGTAAATGTATCACGACCACTGCGTCTCGCGATGTTATTTGCACGTTGAACAATCAAAAGCAGATCCCGCCACGTCAACCCATCCGTTTCCGCGCCCCCGACAAGGGACTGGAAATTGATGTTGCCCGACGCTTGCCCCCGACAGAAGATTCTTAAAATTTCTACTCTGCCCCCACCTGTCGGCGGTAGCATAATCAATTTGGTATCGAAAATACCGTACCGTCGAAAGATCGGTGGCATTAGATCAGGTCGCTGCGATGCGCCTACCCAGATGACTCTACCGTGCAGTGATATATCGTTTATGGCGTTCACGAGGGCAGACGGCAACATCCGATCATGCTCCTCTGGATTCATCGTGGCATGTGGTGCTGCCTGCTCAATGCCATCTATAAAGACAACCGTTGGGGCAATGCCACGGATAAAATTGAGTCCCGCATTCAGGTTCCGTTCATAGGTGTTCCCATCTTGGTTAATATTTATCGTTACTTCGCCGACCTGACTCGCATAGCGAAGTCGGACGAGCGTCATGTTCGCCTCACCCGCGAGCACCCTTGCAGCGTATTCCTTACTGGTCCCAGGGGGACCAAGCAAAAGTATACCACGCGGCACACGTCGCAGATCTCGATTTTTCATACCATCTGCAATATCCCGAATGACTCGCATGACATACCAACCGTCGCCCGAAGGTCCCCTCTGAGTTTCACCAAGTTCAAGAACACCACGGCTGAAGGTCTTGATACTCTCACGCCGATATCTGAGCAACTCTTCACCGCCTGCTTTCTGCTGTACAGATTCTGCTTGTTGCACAACATCGTGAACACCGAGGAGGTTTAGTCCAATTGTTTCCCGTGCCAAGGTTTCCTGATCGCGATGATTCCCCAAGGTTTTACGCATCTGTGACGAACCGCCCGAAATATCATGCAGATGTTCAATAAACTTTAGGCGTTCCTCATAGTTCGGAAACGGAATTTCTATCAGAGGAATCTCAGGATTCACGGTGAAATTCGGGTGGACATCGGATATATTGTGGGTGACCAGCAGAACGACATGCTTACGCCTGCGGATATCAAGGTCGGATGCCCAATATAAGATTTGACTAAACAAGAGTTGTACCTCATCCGCAGTAACTGCATTCAGCGACGGGTCGTTCGGCGTGAGCAGCTCCAGTGGATTGATAACCAACCCGATTTTTGTTCTGCCTTGCTGCAAGAGACGGTTTAACTGTCTCCGAAACTCTGCAGAAGGCATAGCGTCGAGCATCACGAATGGATCTTCATGTTCTTTATCAAACGCCAAATCGGCGTTAAGTCTTCGACGGACAAACTGTGGATCTACTTCCTGTTCGGCGAGATTAACGTCCTCAACCTCTCCAATGCGTCGAAGTGTCTGAATCCATGTCGCTAAACTCTGAAAATGAAAAACACCTGTTTTATTGTATTGTGGGAAGACCTCAAGGGCTCGCTGTGTGTTTCGCCATTGACCCACTTTTGGGAAATGGATGCCTTCCGATGTATTATATCCGAGAACGAGTTCGCAGCCTAATGTATTGAGCTGCGCCATGAGATAGTCCGTCGTGCGCAAGTAGCCGTAAACATCGTCGTAGAGTAGATCATTTACATTAAAATGGATCAGAAATTGGTGGGCAGAGCCGGCATCATAGTGTTTTTTGACTTCATTCCAGAACATTTTCCCTCCGCGGTTTGGTGTAAAATTTTTGTGAGCAGACGCACCTGAGTGGTTTGCCCATTTTTATAGCAAAGCCCGAAAATAGGTAGACACGCTTTCAAGAAATTTGCTTGAGAAAAACAATTTTGGAACAGACGACCAAAAACCTCGTGCCACCACAGATGAATCCAAATTCCCATTTAATATCAGTTCCATTAGGAACAGGTTCTGGCATTGTGAGAGTGTCTAAAGTCCCCCATGTTGGACCAGCCTTTGGACCATGATCCTCCAGCGGTGATAAGATCTCAAAGGATTTGACATCCTTAAATTCAACTTGAACGAGCTGTTTATGTTCTTTGCGATAGGGGTAGGTGTTGACAGTGAGAACAATCGTCTTATCAGCGTATCTAATCCCCGTAGACGCGCCCTCGTCATCTAAGGCTTTGTAATTTTCAAACTTAATTTCAATCCCCGCAACGTGATCATCATGAAAATGATTGAAATGCTTTAAGGCTTTATCAACTTCTTTGATAGTAGTGGCTTCAAATCTGCCATTCATCATATACATCTCCTCTTAAAGTCCCCCTGATAAGGGGGATTTAGGGGGTTTAGAAGTGTTAATGCGACTCTGTTTTCTGATAAAAATTCATAGAAATAAGGACTTTGATAGCAGCAAAAAGCAGCCTTCTTCGCATTAGATTTTAGCGTTTGCGGGAGACGTATGTATAGAAATAATATTCACAAAACATACACAAACCCCAGCGGGGCGATATCTGTATAGAAAATTTGGATTAGAAGGATACTTTGGGTCTTCTTCTTTAACCCAATCGATCACATTTAATTCAAAAAAAAAAAATGTCCAAGGTTTGGCACGAATATAAGAAATACAATGAATTCACACTTACGGATTCATCTTCCAGAGAAGCACAGAACCATCCTCACTACCGCTCACGAGGGTTTTCCCATCTGGACTGAACATGAGACTTTTAACCCGGGCTCTATGACCCGTCAGTGTTTTTTGGTATACACCGGTCTGTGTATCCCATAAGTGAATCGTGGCATCAATACATCCACTTGCGAGGGTTTTACCATCCGGACTGAACGCTA
>VYCT01000015.1:15579-25823 GCA_009843785.1 Candidatus Poribacteria bacterium
GTTTTACCATCCGGACTGAACGCTATACTTTGGATCCACTCAGTATGTCCAACAAGCGTCATTTCGTTCTTACCAGTGTCAACGTCCCAGAGGCGTATCGTTTCGTCGCCACTCCCACTTGCGAGTATCCTTCCATCGGGATTGAACGCGATACTATTGATCATCTTTGTATGTCCAATAAGTGTCTTCTTGTGTTTGCCGGTGTGTGCATCCCAGAGGCGAATGGTTTTATCCCAACCCCCACTCGCAAGCGTCTTACCATCCGGACTGAATGCTACACTTGCGATAGCATCTATATGTCCGGTGAGTTGCATCTTATGTTCACCAGTATGGACATCCCACAGACGGATGCCATCGTGTCCACTTACGAGTGTTCTTCCATCGGGACTGAACACCAGATTATTCGCTATATCCGCAAACCCACTGAGTGTTTTGATGTGTTGCGCTGTGTTTGCATTCCACAAGTTAATAATGCCAGTGACAGATCCACTTGCGATAATGTCCCCCTTGCGGTTGAATGCCACACTATAGACATATTCCGAATGTCCAGTAAATGTATGTTTTTCGTTGCCTGTGTCTGTATCCCAAAAACGGATAGTGCCATCATCAATACCGCTTGCGAGGGTTTTACCATCTGGACTGAACACTACACCCATAGCATCTGCCGGGTGTCCATTGAATATTAGCCTATGTTCGCCGGTCTGTATATCCCAAAAACGGATAGTGCTATCATAACTGCAGCTTGCGAGGGTTTTGCCATCCGGGCTAAACGCTAAGTTCTCAACATCTGCCTTATGTCCTGTGAGTGTCAGTTTGAGTTCGCCTGTGTTTAAATTGTGAAGATAGATGGTGCCATTCTCACTGCCAATAGCGCCTGTCTCAGTATCCGGAGCGAATGCTGCGCCTGTAGTAGAGCACTCTGGATGCAAAGCAAACGTTTTCTTGTGTTTACCAGTACTCGAATCCCACAGACTGATTTTGTTCTCCCAACTCACGCTCACGACTGTTTCTCCCTCTGGTGTGAATGATAACATAGTAGCATCCTCCGAATCTTTCTTGAGTGTCCATTTCTCCTCTCCAGTGATAACATCCCATAATCGGATAGTGCCGTCACGACTGTCGCTTGCAAGCGTTTTGCCATCTGGACTGAATGCCAAGCTTGAGATCCAACGTGTATGTCCGATGAGCGTTTTTTGCTCTCCCCTGCTCCTATCCAATTCGACAATGGGACCGCTCAGGATAATCGTGCCGTCTGTACTTCCACTCGCAAAGGTGTGTCCATCTGGACTAAACGCAAGACGATCGACTACACTCGTATGCTCGGGGAGTAAGGCAATCTCTCGACGTGTTGCGACATCGTACAACCAAATACCGATGCCGCTCGCAACAGCGAGCAACTTGCCATCAGGAGAATACTGCATTTCACGTATCACACCTTTACCGAGACGTGCTTTGGCATCTTCAGGGAGGTTCCATTGCATAGATTCTTGTGTTAAGTTATTTTCCACTGTTTTTGTTCCCTCTGATAAACCACCGTTGCTATTTTTACCGTGTGTCGTCTTGTTGCCAACCCGATTTTGTAAATCGCGTTTTGATTGACTATTCAGAACAATCGGCGCGTCAATAATTTCAATTGTCGGTTCTGATGATGCATCAAGACTATAAGGTGGTTGAAAGCGCGCAATATATTGATGACTCGCACCCATGAAGAAAATAATCAAAATAGCCGAGGTACCTAAAGCTGCGAACGGAAGTAACGGCTTAGCTCCTGAAGGGGAGGCCTGTTTCACGCGGTCAATGTTCCGCATGATGTTTTCGGTTAGATTCGGATGTAAAGGGATGCTACCGAAAGTTTCGCGAAGAATATGTTCTTCGTTCTTTAGCCGTTCTCGCGCGCGTCGCAGCCGACTTTTCACCGTATGCGGAGATACCCCCAGAAACTTGCTAATCTCTTTGCAGTTCATCTCGCCGAGGTAGTAAAGCACCATCACCGGGCGTTCACTCTCCGGCAGTTTTGCCATGAGCCTTTGCACGATTTGACGCTGATACTCGACTGCGGTAGCTTCACGCTGTTCACAGACATAGTTTGAGTGAGCAATTTTTTCAAGTGTTGCTTCACGGGTCGTTTCCAGTGATTGTATATTTTTGAGCTGCTTCTTTCGGAACCATGCTCTGCAAAGCCGATCAGTAATCACATAGAGCCACCCCGGAAACTGGCTCGGATTTTTCAGCGATGCGAGTTTTTTGTGTGCCTGCAGGAAAGCGTCTTGTGTGATTTCTTCAGCAATATGGTAATCCTTGACCTTACGCCATGCGAGCGCGTGAACACCCTTTTGGTATTTTTTCACCAAAGTGCTAAAGGCATTTTCGTCCCCTGACAATACACGCTGGATCAGTTCAATATCATCTTTTTCCATCAGAAACCTCCCAAAACCAATTTAGAGCCGCAATTATTAGTGACGCGATTTTGGGGGCGGTAGGATGCAAGATTGTCATAATTTTACAAAAAAGTGAGATTTAATCGAGGATGGTTCGTTTTTTCTTCCCTATACTTGCCTTACAATGAGAACTTTCGGCTGCCCAGACAGAATCCATAGGGGATTCTAATTCACTATAAATCTTCGCAATTGAGTTGTTCCTCAACCGCTAATTCAAGGAGCTTCCAAATTTTCAGATGGTCTTCGCGCGTGCGCGGTTCCCATTTCGGAGTTAATAGATGCGGCAGCGGCAGCAATTCCTGATTTAGAAACGGTCGTAAATCAAAGAACCACTTCGCAGTAAATGGCGAATTATCTTCTGTGTTATGAGATCCCACATATCCTGCTTTATCAAGGGATTCATGCAGTCGATTCGCCACCGCTGAAAGCCGCTTCAACAAGATGAGGTCTGCCATTGTGTCTAAGGCTATGCCTAGATACCCTTCACGGTTTTTCACAAGTTCCGTACTATACATGAAAGACTGCCGGTGCAATATCTGATGCAAACGCTTTGCAGCACTATCCGAAGTGTCAACCTCGGCAGAGAGTTCATGGCAATCCAGTATCAACTCTCTTATGGAACCAATGAATTGTTTCCATATTTTTAGACGATGCTTTTCTTCCGGATGACAGGCGAAAAAACTAAAGGATACACGCATGAGAGCAATGGGACCGCCTGATTGAAACAACTTGTCGGCATCCGCCCGCTGGTAGCGTTGCCGAATAGTATCGGCGCATGAGCTATCCTCTGTTTCCAAGGCGCAAGTATTATCCAAACACATTAGCAGATTGACAAGAAAATCAAACGCGCAGCGCGGGTCCCCGACCGGTTCGATATGAATCCAGCCGCCCCGCGGATCCCACCGACGCTGTTGCCATTTCTCCTGATCCGGATGTCCGCTACAAGAGGAGGTCGTTTGGATGTAAGGCGATCGGTTAAGCAAATTCACAAGGGTGCGTATTTCATAGTCGATGGTTTCATAGTCAATAGACACTGCCGTTTGAGGTTGATCCTTAACACCCGTATCACTTTTCACGACATCCCTTGCTGCCACGTCATTATGTTTTCGGTTTTCCGCAATCGCTACATTAAAGGTAATGCGGTGGACCCATGATAGAAATGGTGAATTGAACGTATACTGATGTAAATTATTGAATACCGCTTCGACTATCTGGCGTTCAAGGTCTTCAAAGTGTTCGGTATCTACTTCAAAAGTTAGTCTCTGTCCGAGAGTGGTGCGTATTCGGGGTAATGCTCGCTCTTTCAGTTCTTCTATGGCACGGTTGTCCCCTTTGACAGCAGCAATTACCAATCGTTCATCTGAAATGTTTGACATAATCATAGTCCTCTTGATTGTGTTTTAGACAAGTCAAATCAACGTCTGTCCCCTAAGAATTGATAAACGGCTTCAAATCCCAGAGCAAGATGGTACCGGTAGAACAGGCACCCGCCAGAAGTGTGTTATTAGGCGAAAATGTGAGACACCCAAGGCTCTCTGTCAATTCAAACGTGATAATCGGTTCGCTGCCTTTGCGGATATCCCAGACACATACGCTTTCTTCGTCCGTCCATGTATACGGGCTACAAGCAAGATAGTGCCCACATGTGGATAACGCAAAAGTGTTAATATCTTTTTCCTGCCACCATTTCGGTTTGGGGAGTGATAGCACTTCTTCATCCCGTTGGAAATCCCATAAATCTATCGTCTCATTATCCGATGCTGGAGAATCGCACCATATCCGTAGCGGATCCGGAGAAAACGCTAAAAAATAAAAACCGTCATCGCTGGAAAACTGATTCACCGTTTTACGTTGCGATATATCATAGAGCTGGAAAGGTGCACAGGCGATAAATGCTCCGTCTGGACTAAATGCGAAGTAGGGATCGTATGTTTCTCCGCTTATATAGGTGTCATAAATGTCTCCAGTGGTAATATCCCAGATATGGATCCTGTTAGTTTCATCTCGGCAGGCGAGTAAATTGGCTATCGGAGAGAATGCTGCAGTGCAGGGCTCATCTTGTAATGGAAAAGTTACCATCGGTACATCCGATCTCAATTCCCAAAGTCGGATGTTCCTTCCATCGCCAGAGATGACAAAGTGTTTCCCGTCAGGCGACATATCTACAGACAAATAACGTTCCTGCCCTTCATCCGTCCCCGGTTTCATACCGAGGGGTTTAAAAATATGAGGAAGGTTGTCAGGGTGTGTCACATCCCAACTAAAAATGCCACCGTATCCGCTGTTGGCAAGAAGCGTCTTACCATCTAATGAAAACCGCAGAGATCCGGGAAAAATGCCGGTCGTATGTGCCAAAGAGATAGGTCGGTTTTCACCCGCAACCCAAAGATGTACATCGCATTCACTCTCAAATGCAAGACGCACACCCTTTGAAAAGTCGGAGTGATAGTACCCCGTCTCCTTGGGGTGCCTATAAAGTATTTCACTGTTTTCTAAGTCTTGTACTGAAAAAGTATCATCTCTATACGCGTACACGGTGGTTAAAAGCCTGTTCTCCGGTGTCCAACTGATATAGTGAGAACCGTTGTCATCCAATTCTTGATAAACCTTGTGGAGGTGCCACGAATGTGTCTCCGGGGACAGTTGCTCGGGGACCTCCCAGACGTTAGTCGTCCCTTTTGAATCGCATGCAGCCAAAAACTTGCCAGACGGTGAGAAAGAGATTGAACTGATATCGTTCAATCCATCCAGCGTGACGAGATGTTGACCCGTTGCCAGCTCATACACGACAACGCTGTTTGAAGCCAAGATCCATCTACCATCAACAACCGGGTATCCATTGGTGTGAAACGGTTCAGGGACACCATCGGGCGAAGCAAAGGCAAGTAAATGATTGTCCGGTGAGAGTGTAAGTGGGTTCGTTCCTACGTAAATGGCTTCACGCTCAGGACGGGCAGTTGCAGCGCAATCTTGCAGATTTTCTGGTAGTTGCCAGACCTCAACACTACAATAGAGTCTTTTTTCGGGGTTAGAGTGTCTGGTGCTTCCGCCAACGACGAGGCGTTTGCGGTCCGATGAAAAGATAATATCGGTAGCGTAACCGCTTTTATCACGTGCTAATTCTGCTAAGCAATTCCCGCGCTTCACATCCCATATTTTGATTGGGGCACCCCAGCCGCCTGTAGCGACCCATTCGCCGCACGCTGAAAAGGCGACAGTTGTTATTGTCTTTCCTGCCTCCCAAAGCGTTAGGAGGGAACGGTTGGGGACATCATACCACCACAAACCGAGATAACTCCCAATGGCGAGCAGTGTACCATCTGGAGATAGCACCATATCCATTACATTCCCTTTTCCCAATCGGATGATAGCACCATCGGGTAAATACCACGTGCTGCTGTCTGCGTCGCCGCTATCCATCTGAAACGGTATACTTTTTTCCACGGTTATGTGTTTCCTTAATAGGTTTCATTGGTAAAGCTCTGTAGGGGCGAGGTTACCTCGCCCCTACGGAGAACTGACCCTAAAATTCAAAAATGCGTCTCAAATTACCTACCGATCCGTAACCAACTTTGTGAGGTCCCACAAGAGAATCGTGCCGTCCCGACTGCCGCTCGCAAGTTGTTTACCATCAGGTGAATACATAAGACTGTCCACCAAATTCGTGTGTCCCGTAAGCGAGTGCAGGCGTGTTCCGGTCTGTACGTCCCAAAGGTGAATCGTGTCATCGTTTCCGCAGGCGACGGTGCCGCCATCAGGTGAAAACGCCACAGAAGCAACATTCCGCGTATGCCCTCTGAGTGTTTGCAACAATTCGCCTGTTTGACTGTCCCACAAGCAGAGCGTGCCATCCCAACTCCCACTCGCTATTGTGCTGCCATCCGGCGAATACACCACACTATAAACCTCTCCCGTGTGACCGACAAGCGTCTCTAAGAGATCCCCGCTCCGAACATCCCACAAACGGATTGTGTTATCGTGACTCCCACTTGCCAGTGTGTTACCATCAGGTGAGAACGCCACAGCAGCGACATCTTCTGTATGTCCCGCAAGGATTTGCAACACATCACCGATGAGGTACAGTTCACCCACCCGGATCTCCCACAAGCCGACTGTATTATCGTGGCTACCCCTCGCCAGTATCCTACCGTCAGGTGAAAAGGCAACGGAAGAAACCACACCTTTATGTCCGGTAAAGGTTCCGAGGAACCGCCCTGTTTCCACATCCCAGAGGCGCGCTTTATTAGAATTACCACTGGCGACTATACTGCCATCTGGGGAATATGCGAGCGAAAAGACGTTTTCCGACTCGAAGTGTTCCGGCTGAACGCTGATGGCTCTCAGATGTTCCCCAGTTTCCAGATTCCAGAAGTCAATTTTAGATACGTTCCCACTCACAAGCGTGTGACCATCCGGGGAATACGCAAGAGAAAAGACGTGGAGCGCGTGCCCTGTAGCGGTTTTTAAGCGGTTGCCGCTGGCGATATCCCAAAACTGAATCTTGCCATCTTCACTTGCACTGGCGACTGTCTCTCCATCCGGCGCATACGCCACAGAGATGACCGGCGCATCATGCTCAAGCGTCTTCAGGAGCTTCCCAGTCGCAACATCCCAAAAACTCACAAGATCCCCATCACTCGTGCCGGCGGTCGTCTTTCCGTCCGGGGCGAACACGACAGCACTGACGTTAACTCCACTGTCTACCGCCCTCAAAAGTTTGCCCGTACCGAGGTCCCAAAAACGGATGGTGTGATCCGTATCTCCGCTGACAAGCATACTGCCATCGGGCGCGTACACGATATGCTCTACCCAATCCGTATCCTCAATCGAGATGTCTAAGGGTTTCGCAGTCCTCGGATTCCAAAACCGAATGCCATTATCTCCCCAAGCGGCACTGCTCACAAGGACCCCACCATCTGGAGAAAATGCTACTGAATAAACATGCTCCGTATGTCCGTCAAGTCTTGCTATCTGTTTTCCGGTGCGTGGCTCCCACAGACCAACCGTGTCGTCATCGCTTCCGGTAGCTAGTATTTCGCCATCAGGACTAAACGCTACGGCATTGATGTCATCCCGATGTCCTACGATACTTACTTTGTACTCACCCGTGTGAGCATCCCACACCCAAGCGGTGTTATCATCACTGGCGGTCGCAAAGATTTCGCCATCAGGACTAAACGCTATCGAATTGACAGGTCCCGTATGCCCTGTGAGCAGGTCAAGCGGTTCACCGGTCTGCACGTCGTAGATCCAGATGCCTATAGTGCTTGCAACGGCGAGCTTCGTGCCGTCCGGAAAATACTTTATCTCATTTACCCTGCCCTTCCCAATACGATTTGCGGCACCCGGCGGCAAACCCCACAGCGCATTCGTTTGCGCAAAGGCATTTGATAATAAACAGAGCCCAGAAATCAGCGGTAAGATTATCAATAACAGGTTCAGAATTTTCATTTTGTTAAGTCCCATAAAATTACAGTGCTATCTCGCCCTCCACTCACAAGCGTCTTTCCGTCTGGGGAAAACGCTACAGAATTCACACCGTCTTCTATATGTCCAGTAAAGATTTTCAAGCGTTCGCCAGTAGCAGCGTCCCACACGGAGACCTCACCTGAACCACCGCTGGCAAGTGTACGACCATCTGGAGAATATACGACACGGTATGCCCCCGTCTTTGTGGCGATAGTTTTTAGGAGTTCACCGGTATCCACATCCCAGAAACGAATATCGTTACCCCTATGGTTGCCCGTACTTACCAGCGTTTTTCCATCTGGTGAATATGCCACAGAATCAATACTATCCGCTTCGGTTTCAACAGTTTTTAGAAGTTCACCCGTCGCAACACGCCAAAAGCGAATTGCGCCATCGTCGCCGCCACTGGCGAGCCTCTTTCCATCTGGCGAGAAAACAAGCGTGAGAATACCGGAGGTCTCCCCTACAAGTGTTTTTAAGAGTTCTCCGGTGTGGACATCCCATAGACAGATTGAATTATACTTACTCCAACTCCCGCTTGCAAGCATTTGTCCATCCGGACTGAAGACGACCGATGAGACACCATCCGTAGTAGGTCCTTCAAGGGTTGTTCTCTGCTGCCATCTGCTGACGTTCCATAACAGGATCGCATTGTCTCGGGTTCCGCACGCAAGCGTCTGTCCATCCGGAGAATACGCGATGGAACGAACTGAACTTTCAGGCGTGAAGGTTCGCAGGAGTTTTTGGGTCTCAATATCCCAAAAACGGAGGGCCCCGGCTAAGCTCACCAATGTGTGTCCATCTGGAGAGTAGACCACGGAATTGATGACCTCCGAGTAGCCAGTGATGGTTTGCAGCAATTGTCCGGTGTCGATATCCCAAAAATGCAGCCCAAATTCATCAGCACCGACAAGTATCTGCCCATCGGGAGAGTACCCCATGTTACCCACACTTCCGGTGGGTACTTTGAAGGCATGTAAAAGTTCTCCGCTGTTAGCCTTATAAAGTAGGATTGTCCCGTCATCGTCATCACAGACAAATGTCCTCCCATCCGGGGCGTAGTACAGACTATACAGTTTTGTACCCGCATTGACGGTTTTCAGAGGCTCTCCAGTGTCAGTGTTCCACAATTGGATTGTTCCATCATAATACGCAGTTGCAAGCGTTTCACCATCTTTTGAAAAGTCAATAGAAGCAATCTCTTTTGTCCAGTCGCTGAGGAGATGCAGAAATTCACCCGTCTGAGCGTTCCAGAGACAAACGTTGCCATCCAGACCTTGACTGGCAATCTTTTCCCCATCTGGCGAATACATCAAGGCATCAACAGCATTCGCGTGTGCTGCAAACGTTAGCAGAAGTTCACCCGTAGCGACATCCCAAAGGCGGATGACCTCGTCGGCACCGCCACTCGCAAGACGACTGCTATCAGGACTGAACGCTAACACTTTAACCGAACCCCTATGATCTGTGAGCGTCGCTTTTGATTCACCGGTGACACCATCCCATAAACGGATGTTCCCACTCGCACTCGCAAGCGTTTTGCCATCAGGACTGAAAACGATAGTATTAATCTCACCCGTGTGTCCTACAAGTATCGCCTTGGGGGCACCCGTGACACCATCCCATAAACGAACAGTATAGTCTTCCCAACGACATATACTCGCAAGCGTTTTCCCATCAGGACTAAAAATGACACGACTGACATAGTGTGTATGCCCTGTGAGCAGGTCGAGTTCTTGACCACCCGCCCGCGTATCGTAGATCCAGATACCGATTGTACTTGCTACAGCGAGTTTTGTTCCGTCCGAAGAGTATTCAAAATTAAAGGGATAACCTTTCCCAAATCGCGCAATAGCACCTTCAGGCAGGTAGCCTGGGATGTAATGTTGAGCAAAACTAACAGACAGCCACGGTAGGAGCATGAGAATTACCGGAACCGTGAGCAGAAAAGTGTTTTTCATAGCGTATTTTCCTTACTGATTAATATCTAATATCGTTAGATCCCACAAGAGAACCGTGCCGTCAGAACTGCCACTGGCGAACGTCTTCCCATCTGGTGAATACGCGATACATCTGGCCTCCGACGTATGTCCGATGAAAATGTGCAAGTCTGCTCCGGTCCGCGCATCCCGGAGGTAAACCTTACTGTTGCTATTTCCACTGGCGAGCACACGACCATCAGGCGAATAGGCAAGCGAAGTAACATCAGCAGAATGCATTATTGGCGGATACAGCAATTCCTCAGTTTCTACATTCCATACGCGGAGTGTATTATCTCTGTTTCGTCACTTACCCCCATTTTTTTCTGAAGGTTTGTGGTGAAAGGTTTTTAGTGTT
>VYCT01000083.1 GCA_009843785.1 Candidatus Poribacteria bacterium
ATACTAAAAAACTTCGCAACGAAAAAACTTGCATTAAATTTATACATGAGCCAAAGTTGACACCTATCAGGAGACAAAAATGACAGAGAAAAAACAAAATGCGCACCGTAGGCTGCCGATCTGCACACTCGGTGCGGATGAACACGGCAAAACGACATTGACAGCGGCGATAGCGAAAGTTGTCTCAAGAATCGGGGCGATTCACACCAATTCGGACAGCGATTTTGAAGCGCAACCGCCTATTAACCACCCAATCCGAGAAGGTGTTGGCATTACCTATCGCAGGATCGCCTACGAAACCAGCGGCAAACTTTATACACACATTGACTGCGAAACACATCTCGATGTTGTCAAAATGTTAATCAGTGGCTCACCCGGAATTCAGAGCGGGATCTGGGTCGTGAATGCTGTTGAGGGGGTTACCCGTGATTCTCAAGCACACCTGAATCTCGCGCACCAGATGCACATCCCGACAGTCATCTCCTTTCTCAATACAGGCGGTATTTCAAAAGACGATGAGCTGCTGGACATCTGCCTACAGGAGATGAATGAACTCTTAAGCGAGTGTGGATGGGGGGCAGAAACCGCACCGATCATCGTCGGTGATGCGCAGAAAGCGTTAGACTACAGAGGCACTAATATTACCTCTTCTCAGTGGCAACCGATTGTTGACCTCATCTTCGCGATGAACCGCAAAATGCCGGCACCCGTGGATACCGCACACTTACCGCTCATTATGCCGATTCACGAAATTGTTGAGGCAGCCAAGGATCAAGTCTCCATACGTGGCGAGATTGTGCAAGGTCAACTTGCTGTCGGTCAAGCGGTAGATATTGTTGGTAAAGGCGATAGGATTAAGACGCGGGTTCTCAGCACAAAGGAGAATGAAGTGTCCGTTGAATCGGAACCCGACTGGCTGTCTGTCGGACAGGTGCTTTGCCCACCAAAGACGATCAAATCACATTCTGAGTTGACTGCGCTCGTCTATCTACTAACGCAAGAAGAGAGTGGCACACATATCCCGCTCATCGAAAACGACAGACCGGACATCCATCTCTGGAGTGTTGATATGCCAGCACACCTAAAACTTCCGGCAGACCTCTCGCTTATGACACCGGGCGATTATGCACACGTTAATCTTACCCTCGATTTGCCGTTAGCAATGGAGGTTGGCACTCGGTTTGAGGTGAAGAAGATGGGTTCTCGAATTGGTCTCGGCGTTGTGACAGGTGTGGAATGATCCGTTATAGAAATTAAGAACAAATTCAGGGTTACAAACCCTGCCCACATGACCGATTCATCCTGCGGCAATCGCATCTCGTAACGCGAGGTCACCGGTGTACAAAGCACGTCCTATAATCGCGCCACTTGCCCCGATCTGTTTCAAAGCGGTCACGTCAGTGAGCGACGTGACACCCCCTGAAGCAATCACATTTGCGGGGACAGCATCAATAATATCTGCGGTTGCGTCAACGTTCGGTCCTTTGAGCATACCGTCGCTCTTGATGTCGGTATAGATAATCGTTTGCACGTCCGCCATCTCGTGTGCGAATTCCACAGCGGATTTCTGAGAGACTTCTAACCATCCTTCTGTGGCGACCATTCCGTCTTTCGCATCAATACCGACAGCGATGCGCGCGCTATATTCCGCACACGCCTGTTTCACGAGACTCGGTTGTTTGAGGGCAACCGTGCCTAAAATCGCGCGATCCACACCTAATGCCAGAACCGCTTCCAACTGTCCCATGCTACGGATACCGCCACCCAGCTGGACGGGGATATCAAGTGCAGAGACAATCTCACCGACGATATGGAGGTTCGCCGATTCGCCTTGAAACGCACCATCTAAATCCACGAGATGCAAGTATTCCGCGCCTTCAGCTTGCCACTGCACTGCCATTTCTACAGGGGTGTCCGAGAAGACAGTCTCCTGTGAGGCGATACCTTGTACCAAATTTACACATTTTCCACCGCGAAGATCAATTGCGGGTAATATCTGCAAGGTCTTTCCTTTCCGTAGTTGACGGCACAACGGAGTGTGCCTACTACTATTCATCTCGGAAGATACCGAGTAACTTCAACTGGACGATCGAGATAACAGCGATAATGAAAAACAGCACCCAACCGATTGTCGCTGCATAACCGAGGCGCATGAACTGAAAACCATTTTTGTAGAGATACATCACTATTGTTGACCCGGCATCGGCAGGTTCACCCCCGTTTGTCAAAATGAATGGCAGATCAAAAAGTTGGAGCGACCCAATCATCGACACGACGACAACGAAGGCGATAACTGGACGCAACGAAGGCAGCGTGACATGGAGGAAAGCTTGCCACCAATTCGCGCCGTCAACTGCCGCCGCTTCATACAACTCCTGCCGAATGCCCTGTAAACCTGCTAAAAAATAGATCATGTTGAACCCTGCCCACTGCCAAACGCCGGTTAGAATGACAGCTGGCATCACATAATTCTCCTCATTTAGCCAACCGATCTCCTTCCCGAAGAGAACGAATTCTTGGTTGACTAAGCCTGCCCGCTGGTCATAGACGAGGTTAAAGATAATCGCAACGAAGACCCCTGCAACCAGTACGGGTGCGAAAAAGGCGAGTCTGAGGAAATTTTTCCCCCTGACGAACTTGGAATTGAGCAGAATTGCCAACAATAAAGCAATCGGCAATTGGAGAATGAGCGTGCCTGCGGCGAAATAGGCGGTATTCCGAAGTGATTTCCAGAAGATAGGATCCTGGAACAGGTCTGTAAAGTTACTGAAACCGACAAATATTCGGCTTTGGAACCCGCGCATCTCATAAAGGCTCATCACCAAGGACGAAATGAGCGGGTACCCCATAAAGACGACAAATAATATGTAAAACGGCGCGATAAAGAGATAGGGCGCGATTTTCTGTTGTTGATTCCAAAACAGGTTTTTAATTATTCCTTGCGGTTGGGTGAAGTTGGTTGGATTTTTCACGTTTGTCTCCGTAGAGTCGCCTTCCACTTCGTTTCAGGCTGCGTTTCCTATTTTTTTAATCGGAATTAGTCGTTTTGGACTTGCAAAAAGTTTAAAATTTGACAAAAAAAACACAAAAATTGTATAATAATCAGAACGTCATTTGGTAGGGAATTCGACCCGCTCCGCTTGGAGCGGTCCCTACCTGCCGAGTCGAATCGGACGACGTTGTGTGGCAAAGTGACGTAAACCCAGTAACTTTTTATACCCGATAGTACTATCGAAAACTGACCGCTAACCTTGTTGTGAGGTGTTACACAAAAGGCTTGGTTTTCGGACATGATAGATAAATGGACCCTCAAGAAGATATACAAATGGAGCAGGGGACGGGCAAAATTCAAACTATTTGCCTTTAATAACATTCGGGCTGCGCATCCGGAGTTGTCTGCTGAAGATTTGTATTATCTTACGGTACTGTCAAGTCGTGGATTCAATGAATACAGGACTCGACAACTTATTATAGTAAAGCTTTTAATTAATTATACACTTTTATAATTTCATCAATAGATT
>VYCT01000199.1 GCA_009843785.1 Candidatus Poribacteria bacterium
ATTCAGGACTTAGGACGGGACTATTTAGTTTTAACGTGAGTTTGAAAAAAGTGTAATAAGTTAGAAAAGCACAGGTAAATCGTTGATTCTTTGAAGTTCCGACGCGTCTGGGGGTATTTCGTGCGGTTAGGAATGCAGGTCGCATTTGGGCGAGTACGCCGCAAAACTGAACCTACCGGGCCTGGGTCTGAGACGGTTGTTGTTTCTAAAGTTGACACTTAGTGTGGTTAGAAAACCGTACCTACCAGCCAAAGGCGGGGTTTGAAGCCCCGCCAGTGGAGGATGGCAATTACGAACGCCTCTACAGACCGCCGATGTAGCAGGCGATGAAGAAGAGGGCGAAGTAGTAGATGATCGGATGGATTTCTTTGCTACGTCCGGTTACCAACTTGAGGAACGCTAAGGAGATAACCCCGAAGCCGATGCCGTCTGTAATGCTGAAGGAGAGCGGCATCATGATCATCGTGAGGAACGCCGGGATCGATTCTGTGATATCTTCCCAATCGATCTGGATGATGTTTCTGAGCATCAACCCACCGACGACAATAAGTGCTGGCCCAATAATCGGATTGATGGGATAGCCGCCGCCGACAATCTTAATGAGCGGGATGAAAAGGAGCGCACCCAACATGAAAATCCCAGTGAAGACAGCGGTAAGTCCTGTGCGTCCGCCTTCAGCGATCCCGGTTGCACTTTCGATGTAGCATGTCACAGTGGAAGTGCCGAGACAAGCACCACCAGCGGTACTGGCCGCGTCCACCATAAGTGCGCGTCGGGCTTTGGCGAGTTTTCCGGCTTCCATGAGTTCCGCTCTATAGCCGATAGCGGTAAGTGTGCCGATGCTATCAAACATGTCGATGGCAAAGAACACAAAGATGACCGGAATGAGGTCCAGTTTGGCGAAGATGTTCGGGAACTGTAATTTAAAGAACGTTGGCGTTGGATCCGGTGGAAGTGCGGCGATGCCCCCGTAGCTAACGAATCCGAAGATCAGGTTAGCACCCGTTGTAATAAGGATACCAATCAGAATCGCGCCTCGTACTTTGCGTGCCATGAGCGCGAGTATTACAGCGATGCCGAAGAGTGAGAGGAGAATATGTTTAGAGTCGAGTTCTCCTCGCGTTATAAACGTGGCAGGATCTTTTGTAATGATTCCACTCATCTGTAACCCGATAAAGGCAATGAACAGTCCGATTCCAATGGCAATCGCGTTTTGGAGCGATGCCGGAAGCGCGTTCATGACGGCTTCTCGTATTCCTACAAATGAGAGGATAAGGAACAGCATCCCTGCTATGAAAACGATGCCCAATCCTTCCTGCCAGGATAGACCTAAACCGCTGTTGCTACAAACTTCAAAGGCAAAATAGGCGTTAAGCCCCATCCCGGGTGCTAATACGACGGGATAGTTCGTAAGAAACGCCATAAGGAATGTTGCGATTGCACTGGATACGCAGGTCGCTACCATGACAGCCCCAGGGTTCATGCCAGCGGCTGAAAGGAAATTGGGTTGCACGAAAATAATATACGAAATCGTCATGAAATTCGTGAAACCTGCGACCAGTTCGCGTCTTACCGAAGTGTTGTGGTCTTTTAACTCAAATAGCTTTTCTAACATCTTTCCTCCCTGTTTTAGTTCGTTTAGTATAGGCAGTGATGTCGGGGTTGAGAGATCAATTCTATCGGAGGCATCGCGAGCAGAGGTTCCAAGAATCGCGAGCACAACTCGCTCCTACTGAAAAATCGCGAGCACAACTCGCTCCTACTGTGGAAGGTTTGGCTGGAGCACGCCGTAAGGCAATTGTTCCCCCTTTAACCCTGCAAGCAAATTCTGCATCGCCATCGTTGCCATTTTCATCCGTGTTTGGACAGTCGCACTGCCGAGATGCGGTGCGATGAGGACATTGTCTAAACTGAGGAGTGGGTGATCGGTATTGATGGGTTCCGGTTCAGTTACGTCAACGGCAGCCCCTGCAATTTGCCCTTGCTTGAGCGCATCGTATAAGGCGTAGTGGTCAACGACGGGACCTCTGGCGATGTTGACTAAAATGGCGGTGTTTTTCATTCGCGCGAGTTCTGCTTTACCGATAAGATGTGTCGTATCTTCGGTCAATGGAACGTGGAGCGTCACGAAATCGGAGGCTTGCAGCAGTTCTTCAAATGTTACGTATTGGACACCGAGTTCTTGTTCCCAGTCGGGTCGACGTTCACGTTTGTAGTAAAGCACGCGCATATCAAAGGCTTTTGCTCGCTTGGCAACTGCGTGCCCAATTCTACCCATGCCTACAATTCCTAACGTTGCGTGATGTACATCGGTCCCCCAAAGGATATTCGGATCGTAGTATTTCCACTGCTTGGCAACTTGGACATGTTCATAAGCTGGGACGATGTTTCGTGCGGCGGCGAGCAGGAGTGCCATCGTCATATCGGCGGTGGTATCGCTGAGGACACCGGGCGTGTGTCCGACTGCGATGCCGCGCGCTCTGCAAGCCTCAACATGGACGTGATCATAACCGACCCCGACGACGGAGATTGCTTTGAGATCCGGTGCAGTTGCGATCATCTCTGGGGAGACAGGTTCGTGTCCATAAGTCATTAACCCATCAAGCGGCGGTATTTTTTCGGCGATAGGTGGTAGGATGGCACTTGTATGCCACATATCAACATCGCATTCTTCAGCGATTTTCGCACGAATTTCTTCCGGGATCGGGCGCGTGATAAAAACTTTAAATCCTGACAAAGTGCTCCTCCTTTTGCGGGTTACGACCGCCGGTAAAAGATACGTATTGGTGTGCCGTGGAATCCGAATTCGCTCCGAATATTGTTGACAAGGTAGGATTCATACGGTTGACCGACGCGGTTTATGTTCCGTCCGAAGATGAGGAAGGTAGGTGGTTTCGTCTCGACCTGCGTGATATATTTGAGTGCGGGACGTACACCCTTGACACGTGGTGGCGGATGCGCGTTGCGTAATTCCAGCAGCAATTCATTGAGTGCCGGTGTCGGGATATGCGTGCAATACTCACGATGTACCTCTAAGGCTGTGGCTAATATTTGGGTAACGCGTTGCCCCGTAACGGCAGAAACGAAGACGCGTGGTACATAATCGAGTTGCGGGAGTTGCGCGTCGAATTTATCCATAAACGCCGGATGTGTTGTGTTATCCTTTTCAATCAGGTCCCATTTATTTATGACCAAAACGGAGGCTTTTCCCTGTCGTTCAATAAACTTGGCGATGGCCTTATCCTGTTGTGCAACCTCCTGGGTTACATCCAGTACGAGGGCAGCAATATCGCTTTGGCGAATACTGTGTATGGCGCGTTTCACGGTAGCGGATTCGAGTTCGTCATTGATCGCCGATTTGCGTCGCATCCCGGCTGTGTCAACGATTTCAAATGGGATATTGTCGTGAACGATTTGGATATTGACGGCATCGCGCGTTGTGCCGGGTCGATCATCAACGATCATTCGTTCTTCACCGAGTAGGTTGTTAATAATCGAAGATTTTCCGACGTTGGGTCT
>VYCT01000113.1 GCA_009843785.1 Candidatus Poribacteria bacterium
ACCTAACAACATCAACCATATTCTAAACCCCAAAAAAAATGGGGGTAAGTGACTCCAACATAAAGTTGACTTTTACGCAACTTTGTTGTATAATGATAGTAGTAAGGGCCGGGGACGAAACGGCTCCATGCCACGTGATTGTCGGGCTGCGGTCTGCACAATCCTATATCCCTGGCTTTTTTATTCTCCATAAAATGCCCTATTCAACGCCTTATCTGGTTCACTGACATTAAACGTCTCATCCTCCATTTCAGATAGATGCACATAGAGCTGGTTCTTATCCAGCAATTCTGCAAGCAGTTGTTTCTGTTTCTCAACGTCGTTAATAGCGATAAAGTGTTCCTCGGCTTCCTCCGGTTTGTGAGGTTTGACGTGCCAATTCAGAAGGGAATCTTTTGATATATCGCGCCAGATGCTCAGGAGTGCTTCGCTTGATTCTGCCGACTGGATTCGCTCCATGAAAATTTGGTTATAAGGCATCAGTTCGCAATAGATAAAGTGCCAATTGTCGGTTTTGAAGATGCCGCTCTGCTCGCCAGCAATCACCTTTTTTAAGCGTTCTGTTGTGACACTTTCAACATAATTCATCTGTTCAACCAAAATAAATTGACGGTTACCGTTATCTTTTTTATTCAATTCTAAAACAGCATGCGCTGTTGTTCCACTCCCAGCAAAGAAATCAAGAATTATGTCGTATCCACCTTTTTCTGTCAATATTTCAATGATGTCTTTAACGGCATGTATTGATTTAGGATAGCTAAAAACTTTCTGTCCTTCAAAAAGGTTCTTTAATAGTTTTGTTCCATGCGAAGATGCATCATATTTACTGTCAGTCCAGACACTTTTAGGGCGAGTGCCTTCCTTTATTTTGTCAATAATCTTAACTTTCCATTGACCTGATTTATTCTGCTCAATTTTTATTTCGTTATCGTTCACATGTTTTTTGAAAGATGGACGTGTTTTTCGCCAAACCCTTTTATTACCATTACTATCTAATGGCAAGATTTCAATTTGTTCATCAGAATTCCTTTCTAAAGAAATATGTTCTCCCTGTGGCAGAAAGTAAATTGGGTAATACGAGTTTGGTCTTTCTTCAGGAGTCGAAAGTCCACCTGTTCTCAAAAAATCGCGCCATTTGAAAGCTTTTTCCCCTGTACCTTCGGTGTATTGTCTCTTTTGTTCATCAGTTAGCTCAAGAAAATTTATTGCTGGCAAGCCTGCCTGTTTAGAATAAATATGCAAGTATTCATGGCATGTTGCGAAATAAGAATCGGTTGTTCTACCGCTGGGTTTACTTTGAACTATAACCGTACCTACGTGATTTACCCTACCAAAGACTTCATCACATAGAATAGCAAGATAAGCTTGTTCTTCATCATCTATTGCTATTACGATCAAACCGTCGTCTCGTAATAAGTCTTTCGCTACTTCAAGTCGATTTCTTACAAAAGTGAGCCAGCTTGAATGATTGAAAGAGTTGTTATATCCAAAAGTAGTACTTTCACCTTTAGTATTATACGGCGGGTCAATGTAAATTAGTTTGACCTTGCCGTGGAATTGTTCTTTGAGGGAGTGGAGTGCGATGAGGTTATTGCCTTTGATGATGAGGTTTTCTCGAATCGTGCCGTTCTCGTTACGTTGGATGTCTGTTACGTCCTGTTCACCGTTGGCAGTATGGCGTTTCCAGTTTGTGAGGACTTTCGGATCGAACATCCGGTTAATTTCGTCCGGTGCAAGGATTTCATTGAAAAAAATCTCTTTACGTTTCTCTTCTTCCCGCGTTTGTCCCCCCTCCAGAACACAATCCTTATAGGGCCAAACCAGTGCCACTTCGCCGCGTTCACGCAGATATTTTCTGTCAATGTTCAGACCGATTTTATTACGGAACTTGGTATAGGAATCGGCAAAGAAGTTTTTGTCGGTGATATAATCAACGAAGATATTATAATTGAAAATCCAACGCCCCTCGATTTCTGTGAAGAATTTCGCTTCAATCTCTTTATCGGTAAGAAGAAGGCTGATGAGTTCGGGGTCAAGTTTCCAAGCGCGGTCTCTGACGTTTGCGCGGTGAAGTGATCCGGCTCCGTCAACAAAGTTGGGATTGGATTCGAGGAGTTTAATCAGTTTTTTGTCAAATTTTTCTTTTGACATAGAGTTATATCCTTTGTTTGTCGTCAAGGTGAGCTCAGACTGCACAAACTAAGGTTTGTGCTACTATCTCATAAACTTCCGATAGAATGTCCGCAGCGTGTTGGAAATAAAAAGAATCAATCCCCGCATCAAGTACCACAAAAAGACCAATAAACAAAATGTAAGGTATAAGCTAGCGGTCCATACAATTCCGGCACAAAGAATTTTGAGGGCGACTATCAAAAAATATAGCACTGTGCCTTTTTCTATTGATTCAAGGGACACAGTGAAGACAAGGATAAACCCTGAACATGCGACTATCAGTAAGAACAGGCTTAAGAAAAATTTATCACCGGAGAAGGGTTCGTTTTTATCCATTTTGCACTATACCTTTTGGTGGTTTGTATTTGTTACGGCACGCGGCGCGTGCCTACTACTTTTAAATCGGGAACTGATGGTTACCGGCGGTCAAGCCACCATCAATGACAAAAACTGCACCTGTTGCGAAACTGGCTTCATCGGAGGCGAGGAAGAGCGCGGCGTTTGCGATGTCAATGGGTTGTCCGATGCGTCCTAATGGATACCACGGTGTGATTTCGTCTAAGATTTGCGGGTTGCGTTCAAGCATCGGTTCCCAAACTTCGGTCTGAATCGTTCCTGGACAGATACAGTTGATACGGATATTATCCTTGCCGTGTGCGACTGCCATCGAGCGGGTCAGTGCGATGACACCGCCTTTGGCAGCAGAATAGGCGTGAATTCCCTGTAACCCGATGAGTCCGTTGACAGAAGCGATATTAACAATACTGCCACCGCCAGTCTGTTGCATCACGGGAATAACCGCGTTGGAACAGTGACTCGTCCCTTGGAGTGCGACCGCCAAGTTCGCTTCCCAGTTGTTGTTTAAGACATCAGCTGTCGAACAGATGGCGTTGTTGACCAGAATATCGACAGTACCGTAAGCATTAACGGTGCTGGAAATAAGACTTTCTGCCTCGGTAGCATCCGAGACATCGGCATTAATGAACAGAGCCTCGCCGCCTGCATCATTGATCGCAGCGACAGTTTCAGCACCGTTGGCATCATTCACATCATCAACGACAACCTTAGCACCTTCTTCAGCAAACCGAAGTGCCACTGCTTTGCCGATACCGCGTCCTGCTCCTGTAACAATAACAATTTTGTGATTCAACCGCATTTTTGGTCCTACATCTTTTCTGTGAGAATTAGGCATATCAAAAACGGCTTTTGCATTGTAAAATTTACCGCGTTCACCTTTAGAGAAATCATATTTTGCTTTCATCTATTTTATATGGTATAATAAGTAGTAGATTGCAAATTAGCGTTTAAAGATCTGAAGAGGAAATACATGACTCCAAT
>VYCT01000214.1 GCA_009843785.1 Candidatus Poribacteria bacterium
CAATTTATCCGTCCGCGAATTCATGCAGTTTACATCACATAATTGGAAAACATCTTGACTGATGTGTTACGATAAATCGGTTAATCGGTTCGTGGAGATACAAATTATGGCTAAATCCGTCAAAGCACTCATTACGCCAGAAGTCCTCAAATGGGCGCGTGAAAGACGCATCAGATTAGAGATTGACTACGCGGCAAAAAGATTAAAGATTGAACCCGAAACCCTTGAAACGTGGGAAAACGGGACAGAGCAACCCACTATCGCGCAACTAAAAAAGATTGCCAAACTCTATAAAACCCATATCTCTATCTTCTATTTATCGGAACCGCCTACCGATTTCCAACCCCTCACAGATTATCGAATCCTGCCCGAACAACTTGCAACGGATGAGGAACAGGTTTATAGGTTAAATGCCAATATCGTTGAAGCGTTTGAAAGACGCGAGACTCTCATTGAATTATACGAATTGTTGGAGGAAGTACCACCTGAAGTTGCTTTGGACATTGACAGACACGAAAATCCAGTACAAATAGCAGAAAAAATAACGAAATTTCTCGAACCCAATAGATCGCAATTACGCGAAGCAAACGATCCTTATGCAGCACTGAAATTTTGGAAACAGACTGTCGAAGCAAAAGGCATCTTGGTGTGCCAAACCTCTGTGAATACACATCTTTCCGTTGAATTAGCAACAGCGCGTGGATTCTGCATCGCACAGAGACCTTTTCCTGTTATCATCGTAAACCCCAAAGACAGTCCGTACGGACGCATCTTCACACTCATCCACGAGCTGGTCCATATTGCACTCGGGGAAAGTGTCATTCAGAACACGGGTTTTGAAGCAGCAAACTCCCTGAATTTGGATCCGATTGAAGTCTTTTGCAATCAGGTCGCTGCCGAAGTCTTAGTCCCAGAAAATGAATTGCTTGAAAGAATAAATTTGGAGACGCTTCAAGAAGATCTACCAGGAACCTCCAAATTCTTCCATGTCAGTTCTGAAGTTATTATGCGACGACTGCAAACACTTGGAGTGATTTCGCGACGTGATTATCAAACGTATAGAAGTCGGCAATTGGCAAAGTATAGGGATACTCCAAAACCAGGCGGTGGAGCTGCGCCTTACCCTAATCGGCTTCTCAATACCTCCGGTGAACATTTCGCACGAATCGCCTTCACGGCTTATTATGATCAGAAAATTACGCGCGCTGAACTCGCCTCTGTTCTTTCTAATTCCGACACAAAACACCTTGCTAAAATTGAGAGTGCTATCTTTGTATGAATTCGTTGTTTAATCATGATCAGGTAATTTATAGTATTGACACGAGCGCGCTGATTGCTGCCTTTCATGAACGATACCCCATCGAAAACTTTCCTTCTCTGTGGCGTGAGATTGAGACTCTCATAAAAAATGGTCGACTGAAAATGTCACAAATTGTTTTTGAGGAGGCGATGAGAGATACGGAAATCAAGCAATGGTGTGATGAGAACCAATTAAAGCCAGATTTTCAAATGCCAATTGATGAATCAGTACAGGAGAAAGTCAGTGAAGTATTATCGGAATTCCCAAGGCTGGTGGACAATCGGACTGGAAAGTCAGGAGCAGACCCGTGGGTTGTTGCTTTAGCACTCACCCATGAAAACTATATCGTCTTAACCGAAGAGAACTCCACATATAGTAAGAACAGACCGAAAATTCCTGATGCCTGTACACATTTCCATGTAGAGTGTATCAAAATAGTAGACCTAATAAAAAGAGAAAATTGGATCTTTGAATAGCCAGAAAACACAGGGCCATTCAATTGTACCTATTCACTTTATGTCCGTGAATATTTTTCTGCTGTAGGAGCGAGCTGTGCTCGCGATTTTTCCTAAGAACATTCACCTATGTAAAGCAAAACCAAGATCCAAAGCGAGAATTGAATGACCCTGCCAGAAAACAATATCGCGCTTGACCTAAAATCGTAAATCTGCTATAATGCTGAAAAAATTATGGAGATGGATCCCTAAACACATGAACACACCCGAATTTCCCCATCAAGATGCGCTCTATGAAGCACTCAAGATTTACCTCCAAGCAATGCGTCCTTTCGTTATCCGAAACATGCAGAAGGCGAGAAATATAGCACCAGAAGACAAATACCGTTTGGATAACCCAGGCAAACTTGATATCGGCCATTTCCCACGTCTTTTCAGAAACCATTGGAATGATGTTTTCGCACAATGCTTTGACGAAGATCGGGATATTCGTAGTGCTGTTGGCATAATAACTGAAGCGCGAAATAATACTTTTCACACTGAAACAGAAGACCTCACATCGGGCTACGCCTTGGCTCGGCTTCACGAAATTGCCGACATACTCGGACAAATCAACGTCCCAGAACAAAAGCAAGAAGTCGGAGCCATCCGTGACAAGCTGCTAACCAACGCATCACCAAGTCCAGAGGTAAAACCGACACTACCACGCAGAAAAACATCTGACCTCACCCCGTGGCGTGATGTTATACGTCCGAATACCGATGTCATTGAAGGCACCTTCCGAAAATCGGAATTCGCTGCGGATCTCCAAGAAGTCTTTGAAGGGAGAGCGAAAACCTCAGAATACGGCGAAACCGACATCTTTAACCCTTCAGTATGTCATTCTGCCGCCACAAGCCTCTCTGCCGAGCCGAGATAAAGCGGCTAACACAGCGCGGGACACAGCACTCGAAATACTCAGGTACAGTGGAGACAATGCACAAGATCGCACCTTCAGGAATACGCTCCTCTTCATCGCAGCGCGGCGGGATGCCATTCGAGACCTCAAAAATCTCGTCAAAAACTATCTGGCATGGAATTCCATTATGACTGGAGACGATCTACACGGCGCACTTAGCGACCTGACAGGCGAACGGCGCGATCAGACCACGGGAAACCTCGAATCTGCTGAAGATGCCGTAACAACCGCCTTGTTCAAGGCATACCGATGGGACTTGCACCTACCCAAGCGGATTTACTGTACGCTACTTCTCTCTTCGGCTGTGTAGTCCATAACTCTGAGTTGTATGAACGACTCATACCGGAGGAACTCATGCGAGAATCCAAGTTCTATCAACGCCAAATGGAAAAAGCTGCCAGAGAGACAACCCTCAAGAACACCTTAACGGTGCTCAATAGAAAATTTCCGGCAGAAGCAGTGAATGCCTTAACTTCTGAGATGCAAAACATAGATGATTTGCAGCGATTGGAACAGTTGCTAATCGCAGCAGCTGAAGCGCGAAATCTTGACACCTTCACACAAATGCTGCACGAATCGGAACCCGTAGGAAGACAGCAAGCAGCAAACTGATGCAAGAATCTAAATTTTACCAACACCTACACGAGAGAATTACCAGAGAAACGACTGTCAGACACATCTCGGTGATTCTTATAGTAGATTATGAAAATAAGTTTACATTTTATGAGATTTATGTTATTGTT
>VYCT01000330.1 GCA_009843785.1 Candidatus Poribacteria bacterium
CACTAAAAACCTTTCACCACAAACCTTCAGAAAAAAATGGGGGTAAGTGACCCATCCTAAACCTGTTGACTTAATTGGTCACCTCTGATATACTGTTCCTAATCTTACAAGAAAGGATTCAGATATGGCAATAAAGAAATCACAACTCTATGCCTCGCTCTGGCAAAGCTGCGACGAACTCCGCGGCGGGATGGATGCATCACAATACAAAGACTATATCCTGACACTGCTCTTCATGAAATACGTTTCCGATAAGGCTGCGAATGACCCCTACCCCGTAATTGAAGTACCGGAAGGCGGTAACTTCAAAGATATGGTGGAATTGAGAGGCGACAAGGAGATCGGCGACAAAATCAACAAAATTATTGGTAAACTCGCTGAAGCGAATGACCTCAGAGGTGTGATTGATCAGGCGGATTTCAACGATGATAGTAAACTCGGTAGAGGTCGCGAGATGCAGGACCGGCTTTCAAGGCTGGTCGCTATCTTTAACGACCTCGACTTAAGCGCGAACAGAGCGGAGGGCGATGACCTGTTAGGCGATGCCTACGAGTATCTCATGCAGCACTTCGCTACGGAATCCGGTAAAAGTAAGGGACAGTTTTACACACCGGCTGAAGTCTCACGTATCATGGCGCAGGTGATCGGTATCGGTCCAGAGACACTTCAAACCCAAACTATCTATGACCCTACCTGTGGCTCCGGTTCTCTCCTGCTGAGGGCTGCCGATAAGACTCCGAACGGTATCACTGTCTCCGGACAAGAGAAAGATAACGCGACCTACGCGCTTGCACGGATGAACATGATCCTCCACGGCAATGAGACGGCGCAACTCTGGTCCGGCAATACGTTGACGGACCCGTACTTCAAGGATGCAGATACCCGGCTGAAAACTTTTGATTTCGCTGTTGCCAATCCGCCCTTCTCTGATAAAGCGTGGACAAACGGTCTCGATCCGGAAAACGACATTTATGGTCGTTTTGATGGCTACGGTATCCCGCCCACTAAAAACGGAGATTACGCCTTTCTGCTACACTTCATTGCGTCTCTGAAAAGCACAGCAGGCAAGGGTGCGATTATCTTACCGCACGGTGTCCTGTTTCGTGGCAATAGGGAGGCGGACATCCGCAGGAACCTCATCCAACGCGGTTTCATCAAAGGCATTATCGGTTTACCTGCCAATCTGTTCTACGGCACCGGTATTCCCGCTTGTATTTTGGTGATTGACAAAGAGAACGCTCGTGTCCGTAAGGGCATCTTTATGATAGACGCGAGCAAGGGGTTCCACAAGGACGGCAACAAAAACCGGTTGCGTGCCCAAGATATTCATAAAATCGTCTCCGTCTTCAATGCACAGACGGAATTGCCACGCTATTCCCGCATGGTGCCAGTGTCTGAAATCGCCGACCCTGCAAATGATTATAACCTCAATATCCCGCGCTATATTGATTCGAGTGAACCGGAGGATTTGCACGACCTCGATGCACACCTCAATGGTGGGATTCCCGACAGAGATATTGACGCACTTGACGATTATTGGAAGGTTTTTCCAACACTGCGTGACGCTTTGTTCAAGGGTAACGGTAGACCCGGATACAGTGATCCGCTCGTAGAAGCGCATGAGGTGAGGACGACTATCCTCGCCCATAGCGAATTCCAGTCTTACCAGCAGCGTGTTGATACTGTCTTTCAGGGGTGGCGCGAGGCACACGTGGATTTTATGTTAAATATTGGGATCGACACGGTTCCAAGAGAGGTCATTAGGACGTTGTCGGAAGACCTGCTGGAGCGGTTTGACGCTTTGCCGCTGCTCGATCGGTATGATGTTTATCAGCAGTTGATGGACTATTGGGATGAGACAATGCAGGACGATGTGTATCTCATCGCGGCGGCGGGTTGGGTTGAGGCATCGAAACCGCGCGGTATCATCGAGGATAAGCAGAAGAAAATTAAGGAGACCGCTGACCTCGTCATGAAAAAGAACAAATACAAGATGGATCTGATACCACCGGCGTTGATCGTTGCACGCTATTTCGCCGATGAACAAGATGCTATTGAGATGTTGCAGACCAAGCAAGCAACTGCAGAAAGCGAATTGACGGAATTCATTGAGGAACACGCCGGTGAGGATGGATTGCTTGCAGATGCCATCAACGCCAGTGGAAACATCACCGCCAGCAGTGTGAAGGAACGTCTCAAAGCACTCACACCGGATTTAACAACGCTTCACGAGACCCAAGACAACGATGACGAACACGATGCGCTTGAACACTGCCAATCCTTACTTGAGGCGAAATCGAAAGCGGAGAAGGCTGTAAAAGATGCACAACTCACACTTGACGCCCAAGTCCTGGCACATTACGCGACACTTACCGAAGCCGAGATCAAAACGCTTGTAGTTACGGATAAATGGGTTGCGAGTATTCAATCAGCGATTGAAAGTGAAGTCCAGCGAGTGATTCAAGCGTTAACGGAGCGCGTGAAGGAATTGGAAGAACGCTACGCACGACCCTTACCGAATCTGGTGCGCGATGTGGAAGCGTTTGGCGCGAAGATAGAGGCACATTTAAAAAGCATGGGGCGGATTGGAAATGAGTAAAACCTCTACTCGCCGACAGCTTTCAACAGGCTACAAACAGACGAATATCGGACCTCTTCCTAATACTTGGGAAGCAGTCCTTCTGGGAGATCTCTTTGTATTCAAGAACGGTTTAAACAAGGCCAAGAGATTCTTTGGTAGTGGAATACCCATTGTCAACTATATGGATGTTTTTGAACGTCCGGGTTTCAAATCGGGGGATCTGTCAGGACGAGTAAGCCTAACTCCTGAGGAAATCAGAAATTTCAAGGTCCAAAAGGGTGATGTATTCTTTACGCGCACATCGGAGACAGTTGAAGATATTGGTGTAGCAGCCGTTATGCTCGATAAACCTCACGATACCGTATTTAGTGGTTTTGTTCTTCGTGCTAGGCCCCGTGATGGGCGACTCAACGATAGCTACAAGCAGTACTGTTTTTCGCACGGAGTTGTCAGATCTCAAATCATATCAAATGCGACGTACACAACGCGTGCCCTGACCAATGGTCGTATATTGTCTACTATATGGATCGCTGTACCCCCAATTCCAGAACAACGCGCTATTGCCGAAGCATTATCGGATGTGGATGGGTTGCTCAACGCGTTGGAGGTGCTTATTGCCAAAAAGCAAGCCATTAAGCAAGCCACGATGCAGCAACTGTTAACTGGTAAAACGCGCCTGCCTGGGTTTAGCGGGGAATGGGAAACAAAGCAGTTGGGACAAATTGCTAACTGTTTGGACAATGTCCGCGTCCCACTAAATGAGGAGCAACGCGCTAGCATGCCGGGTCCTTATCCTTATTGTGGCGCAAATGGTGTGCTTGACTACGTAAATGACTTTGTTTTAGATGATGACGTAATTCTAATAGCTGAAGATGGTGGGCATTTTGATGAGTATGCCTACCGTCCAATCGCTTACCGAATGAAGGGAAAGATTTGGGTAAACAATCACGCACATATTCTCAAAGCCAAACCTGGTTACAGTCAAGCATTTCTATTTTTCTCTTTGGTTCATAAGAATATACTCCCATATTTAGTCGGTGGGACGCGCGCTAAACTCAACAAGTTTGAAATGAACAAGATTGAGGTTCAACTTCCACTCAATACAGCAGAGCAAGAAGCCATCGCTTCTATTCTCTCAGACATAGATGCCGAGATTACCGCGTTGGAGCAACGTCGGGACAAAACCCACGCCATCAAACACGGAATGATGCAGCAGCTCCTCACGGGGCGGGTGAGGTTGGTGAAAAGTGGAGCTGAGTAAAGGATCAACATGAGCAATAAACAAAAGCACCTTGAGATGATACAAGGTGCTATTAACCGATTTTCAACAAATTCCTTCCTTTTGAAAGGATGGAGTGTCACGCTACTTTCCGCGCTGCTTGCTTTGTCTACTCATAAAAGCAATGTTAACTTAGTTTATTTCGCTTGCATTCCCACCACCATCTTATGGGGTCTTGATGGTTTTTTTCTTTGGCAAGAACAACTGTTTCGGAAATTGTATGACCTTGTAAGGGTACTTCCTGAAGATAAAATTGATTTTTCAATGGATACGGATCAGATTACGGGCGATGACCGGCCGAAATGGTTTAAGGTAATTCGTTCAAAAACTTTGATACCATTTCACTGTCCACTATTTTTAACTATTATTGCCATAATAATATACCGTTTAGCACAAGGAGATAATAATTGATGGCACGCAGAGTATTTTACAGTTTTCACTACAAACCGGACAATTGGCGTGCAGCCACTGTCCGCAATATTGGTGTGGTTGAAGGGAACAGTCCTGCCTCCGATAATGATTGGGAAACCGTCAAGAAAGGAGGAGACGCAGCTATTAAACGCTGGATCGCTAATCAGATGAATCGCCGCACGTGTACGGTTGTTTTGGTGGGCACTAATACAGCTAACCGTAAGTGGATTAATTATGAAATTGTTAAGTCTTGGAATGATGGTATGGGTGTAGTAGGTATTTATATCCACGGTTTGAAAAACAAAGAGAGCAGACTATCTGCAAAAGGCAAAAATCCCTTTGACTCAATTACCTATACCGATGGCACAAGAAAAAAGAAATTGTCCGAGATTGTGAAGTGCTACAATCCAGTCGGTACCAACAGTCAAGCACGCTATGACTGGATCAAAAAGCACTTATCTAATGCAATTGAAGAAGCTATCAACATTCGTAATGATAACTAACACTATTTCCGTTAGATCATCATAATAACAACATGTTTCAGGCAGATCATAGCTACACTTAGCCGCCTGTTACATGTTGTTATCATCAAAAATGTTTGAGTTCAGTTAAAAAAGGAATGCAAATGACCAAAACCGACGATATTCCAGAGGCAACACTCGAAGATCGGTTACATACACTCGCCAAGGCCGGAATAGCCTCAATTCCGGTAGTTGGTGCAGCAGCATCGGAACTTTTCGCTGTAATCCTCGCGTCGCCACTTGAAAAGCGTCGGATCGAGTGGATGAACGACGTTGCCGAGCATCTCAAGGAGCTTGAAGAACGCGGAGAGTTGAACCTGGAAGATCTCCAAGACAATGAGACCTTCATCACGACCGTGATGCAAGCAAGCCAAGCAGCGATTAGAAATCATCAATCTGAGAAACGCGAGGTGCTCCGAAACGCTGTGCTTAATGCGGCACTTCCGAATGCCCCAGAAGAGTCAATTCAACAATTATTTATTAATCAGGTGGCTACTTTCACCGTTTGGCACATTCGGCTGCTTGATCTATTCAAAGATTCACCAGCGTGGTTTGAAAAAAACGGTGTAAAATCGTCAGCACTTCCATCATTGGGTAACCTTGAACAACTTATTACGACTGCGTGGCCGGACCTGAAGAATCAAGAAGATTTTCTTAATGCAGTCGTTCAAGAACTTGAAGCGAAAGGTTTGTTTAAGAGTAGCGGACTGCTCTCGTCGATGAGTCTACGTGATGTATACGACAAAAAAACCACAAAAATGGGTGACGCGTTTCTCGAATTTATCACGGCTCCATAGACTTCTATGGACGTGTTTCCAAAGCTCGCCTGTCAACAAGAAACTCATACAAATCGTGTATATCAAATGGAGTACCAACTTGAGGTATTGAATGCCATTACCTAACCTGAATCATGAGGGTGAATTGCCAGAAGGAATACACCAAGCAACGATTGATGAAGTTGTTGCGCAATTTGGTAGCGGAACGGAACAACGGATAATTGTAACTGAGCGTTTGAAACGCATCTATCAACTGGCTAAGGAAACAGGGCACCTTCAGCAATTACTTATTTTTGGGAGTTATATTACGGTAAAGCCTAAACCAAACGATATAGATGTCGTAATTATCTTTGATGACGATTTTGACATGACAACTTGTAGTGAAGAGGTCAAAAAACTCTTGAACCATCAACAAGCAGCAACCGAATTTGGGGCCAGCATTTTCTCGATACGTCCATCATTACTATTTTTACAAACCATTGATGAGTTCATTGCAGGTTGGCAAGTCAAACGTGATGGGACGCGCCGTGGCATTATAGAGGTGAGAGAATGATTCAAAATGATACAGAACTCAAAACGAGTCAACAACGTATCGCTTATTTTCAAGACTTACTCTTGCAATTGCGTGTTAAAGCCTCCGCTGAAGAATTCTCACTCGTTTCGAGTGGATACAAGGCAGAGATAGAAAAAATGCAAGAGGAGGTTCTGGAATACCTGACTCGTCACGTATCTGAACCGATACAAGTGGAAAACGCTTAGACACAAGCGGGGCGACAGGTAAACAATGAACCCTATCCGTATTTTCATCAGCAGCGTACAAACGGAATTCGCACTGGAACGCGCGGCACTACGCGACTATCTGCGCGGCGATCCGTTGATGCGGCGGTTCTTTGATGTATCCCTGTTCGAGGATGTGCCAGCATCAGATCGCCGGCCCGATTCGCTGTATCTGGACGAAGTCGAACAGTCCGATATCTACGTAGGGTTATTCGGGAACGACTACGGATCGGAGGATGCAGACGGTATATCACCGACAGAACGAGAGTTTGATCAGGCAACCGCTTCCAGTGTCCATCGTCTGATTTTCGTGAAAGGTACAAACGACGACAAGCGACACCCAAAGATGCAGGCACTCATCCGTAAGGCACAAGCCGGACTTATCCGAAAACGATTCAATACCTCGGAAGAATTAGTAACAGCACTCTACGCAGCGTTGGTTGAATATCTTGATAGCAAAGACCTCGTCCGTTCCGGACCATTTGACGCGGCACCTTGTTTGAAAGCATCATTGGACGATCTCAATACCGAGCAGATGGGTTGGTTTATCCGCACGGCACGCAATACCAGAGACTTCCCGTTGACTGAAGGCACCTCAACCGAGGTATTGCTGGGACATCTGAATCTTTTAAACGGCGAACGACCGACGAACGCGGCGATGTTAGCATTTGGGAAGGCACCACAGCAGTTTTTGATTTCCTCGGACATTAAATGTGCCCACTTCCACGGAACACAGGTTGCGAAACCGATTCCGTCCTACCAAGTCTACAAAGGAACAGCGTTTCAACTCGTCGATCAGGCAGTCGATTTTGTACTTAGCAAGATTGCCCTGTCGGTAGGAACACGGGCGGAGAGTACGCAAGCCCCTGTTAGTTATGAGATCCCAAAAGAAGTCGTGAGGGAAGCGATCGTCAACGCAGTAGCACATCGGGACTATACCAGCAATGCCAGCGTCCAAGTGATGCTGTTTTCAGATCGGCTTGAGGTCTTGAATCCTGGCAGATTACCACCCCCGTTGACGCTGGAGCAACTCCGAGATACGCACCCATCGGTGCCCAACAACCGGTTGCTTGCTCGGTCTTTGTACCTCGCTCAATACATTGAGGAAATGGGAACAGGAACTTTAGACATGATCCGCCGATGCGGGGATGCTGGCTTACGCGAACCCGAATTCACTGATAGTGGTGGATTCAAGACAACGATTTGGCGTGCCAAACCCCCAGAGCAGATTAAAGTGCAGCCAGCGTCACTCCGTGGAAATCTCAAATCGAAAGTGATAAACTTACTCGCCGATGGTGCGATGTCAAGATCCGAATTGTCCAAGAAATTAGGACAGAAGAAGCCTACCGGTCATCTCTACAACGTTATTCGAGACCTTCGGGATGCTCAGATAATTGAATACACGTTCCCAGATAAACCCAGAAGTCGAGGGCAGCAGTACCAATTGACAGACAAAGGAAGGAACGAACTCGCCAATCTGAAATCAGAAGATGCAGTATAAGATGCAGTATAAGATGCAGTATAAGATGCAGTATAAGATGCAGCCAGAGTGCAGCCCAAGACGCTTTCTACACGCCTATTGACTCTCACGGACAGAGCTGTGAAACTAAAAACTAACAACTGAAAGATTTTCGCATGAAAATTAAGAATTTAATCGGGTAATTTTCCCGACGCCCGGTGCGGTTAGGAAACCGCACCTACCGGACCTGGGAGAACACAGAATTACCCAAATATTTTATTAACCTTCATGAGAAAAATCGTACTGAAAACTGGCAACTATTACCATGAACACCGTCGGCGAAAGAGAAATACGCACACAGGAACGCGTCATAGCATTTTTTACGGATGCTCTGGGTTATACCTACCTCGGCAATTGGCAGGACAACTCAAAAGAAAACAGCAATATTCTCCGAGAGGAGCTTGCTGATTGGCTGCGAAGGCAAGGCTACGACAACGATATTATCGCCAAGACATTGGATCAACTGCAAAAGAGTGCCGCAGTCGGTGGGACGCGAGGACTTTATGAAGCGAACCGTGATGTCTATGAACGACTCCGCTACAGTGTGAATGTTCAACCCGATGTCGGTGAACACCGTGTCCCCGTCAAGTTGATTGACTGGGAGAATCCGCTCAACAACGATTTCGGCATCGCCGAAGAGGTAACCCTTGAAGGTGAACACACCAAGCGTCCCGATTTAGTGTTATACATCAACGGCATAGCCATCGGTGTGCTGGAGTTGAAACGTACTATTGTTTCCGTTTCCGAAGGCATCCGCCAGAACCTCAACAATCAGAAAGCGGAATTTATCGGCTGGTTTTTCACGACTGTGCAGCTTGTGATGGCAGGCAGCGAAAGCCAAGGGCTGCGCTACGGTGTGATTGAGACACCGGAGAAACACTGGCTCCGATGGAAAGAAACAGAAGCGGACCCAGCCGCGGGTTATAATCTGTTGCTCCGGGAACTTAGCCAGCTCTGTAATAAAGAACGACTGCTTGAAATCCTACACGACTTCATCGTATTCGATGCGGGGACCAAGAAGATTTGCCGACACAATCAATTCTTCGGTGTGAAAGCCGCGCAAGAAAATATAAAACGCAGAGAGGGCGGCATTATCTGGCACACGCAAGGCAGCGGAAAAAGTCTGACGATGGTCTGGTTGGCGAAATGGATTCGTGAAAATATCCCTGACGCACGTGTGCTAATTATCACCGACCGGATTGAACTTGACGAACAGATCAAGGCTGTTTTTAGCCGTACCGACGATAACGTCTACCACACGAGCAGCCGTGATGATCTGCTGCGAGTGCTTCGTGATTCCTCAGAACGACTCATTTGCTCTCTTATCCACAAATTCGGCAGCTCCGAGGAGACTGATGATTCACATATTGAGGAATACGCTGACGAACTCCAGCGGAATCTGCCCACAGATTTTCGTGCCAACGGCGAATTCTTCGTCTTTGTTGATGAATGCCATCGGACGCAGTCGGGCAAACTCCACAGGGCGATGAAGAAGCTACTGCCGGATGCGGTGCTTATCGGCTTTACAGGGACACCATTGCTCAAAAATGACAAGCAGCGGAGCATTGAAATCTTTGGACCCTACATCCACACCTATAAATATGATGCGGCGGTTCAAGATGAGGTCGTCTTAGACCTGCGGTATGAGGCACGCAATATTGACCAGGATATTACCTCGCAGGAGAGAATTGATGAATTTTTTGAAAGCAAAACCCGCGGGTTAACTGACGCAGCGAAGGCACAGCTAAAACAACGGTGGGGTACACTCCTAAACGTGGAAAGTTCACGGGAACGGCTGAAAAAGATAGTTGCCGACATTGTTGTAGACATGGACACGCGCGATCGACTCAAGAGCGGACGTGGGAACGCCATGCTTGTCGCCAATAGTATCCATTCCGCGTGTCGGCTTTACGATCTATTTCAGGAAACACCCTTAAAGGGTAAATGTGCCGTTGTAACCTCTTATAGACCTACGGTAGCTTCCATCGCGACAGAAGAAACGGGTGAAGGACTTACGGACAGACAGCAGGAATACAACACGTATCGAAGCATGCTCGCAGCACACTTTGACGAACCTGAAGACACCGCCATGCATAAAGGCGATCAGTTTGAACAAGAGGTCAAGAAACTCTTCATTGAATCACCTGATAAGATGAAACTTCTCATCGTCGTTGATAAGCTGCTCACCGGCTTCGATGCTCCGCCTGCGACGTATCTCTATATTGATCAAAAGAGGCAGGACCACGGTCTGTTTCAAGCGATTTGCCGCGTCAATCGTCTCGACACCGAGGACAAAGAATATGGATATATTGTCGATTACAAAGACCTATTCCGTTCTCTGAAGCAGGCAATTACCGATTACACCGGCGAGGCGTTTGAAAATTACGATGCCGAAGATGTCGCCGGGTTATTGAAGAATAGACTTGAAAAAGGGAAGGAACGGTTGGACGATGCCCGCGAAAAAATTAAAGCGTTGTGCGAACCTGTCGTACCGCCGCAAGATACCGCTGCCTACATACGCTATTTCTGTGGGGACGTGAGCGGGGATGTTAACCAACTCAAAGCCAATGAACAGAAACGCATAGACCTCTATCAGTTGACAGCGGCATTCGTGCGTGCCTATGCGAACCTCGCGAACGATATGAGTGCGGCGGGTTACAGCAGTGCCGAGACACGAGAGATTAAGACAGAGGTGACGCACTATGAAAACGTCCGTCAAGAAATCAAATTGGCGAGTGGTGATTATGTTGACCTGAAAGTGTATGAGCCGCATATGCGGCACCTACTCGATACATATATTCGGGCGGAGGAGAGTGAGACGCTCTCAACATTCGACGATATACCGCTCGTTCAGCTGCTTGTTGAAAATGGCATTGAAGCGGCGATTGAGCTGCTGCCTGAAGGGATACGTAGAGATGAGACAGCAGTCGCGGCAACAATAGAAAACAACATTCGGCGGCTCATCGTTGACAGGTCAGAAGTCAATCCGAGGTACTATGAAGAGATGTCGCGGTTGCTTGACGAACTGATTCAGCAACAGAAAGAGGGGGCGATGGATTATAGAGAATATCTGTCGGGGGTTACCAACCTCAGCAGATCAATGATCGGTTCCGAAATGCAGCCCTACTATCCTGTGAGCATCAACACCGGGGCATTACGGGCACTTTTTGATAATATCGTAGAAGTCCCCGAAGAACACAGAGAGACGGTGGCGATTGCCCTGGATCGTGCTATCTGTGAGGCCAGGACAGACGATTGGAGAGGACACGTATTCAGGGAACGTCGGATCCGCAATGCGATCGCAAGGGTCATCTCGGATGAATTCAGTGATTATGACCTTGATGTTGATACTATTTTCCTGCTTGTAGAAAATCAGAATGATTATTAGCGTCGCGATTCAGAGAGTGCTTCTACCGGTATCAGTCCACAGGTTAAGTAGAGCACAGCGAAACCGAACATTTATTCGAAATGAACACCAAAACCAACACCTATCATATTGAAGTGCAGGGGCTTTCTGTAGAGGTTATCCGTAAGGACATCAAGAACTTCTATATCGGGGTCCATCCACCAAATGGACGGATACGTGTGTCTGCGCCTCTGCGACTTGATGATGATGCGATTCGGATGGCAATCATTTCACGTCTCGGATGGATTCGACGACAACAAGCAGCGTTTGAACAACAGGACCGGCAGTCACAACGCGAATTTGTGACAGGTGAGAGCCACTATTTTCAGGGGAAACGCTACCGACTTGATGTTATTGAGCAAGACTGTCCGCCGAAGGTCTGGCTGCCCAATAATACAAAGATCGCAATTAGTGTGCGCCCCGGATCCGATCGCGACACGCGGGCGGCAGTGCTCCATCGTTGGTATCGCCAGCATCTCCGTGCGCAGCTCCCACCGTTGCTTGAGAAATGGGAACCGAAACTCGGCGTGTCCGTTAATGAAGTGCGGATTAAGAAGATGAAAACGCTCTGGGGGTCTTGCAACATTGAAGCGAAACGCATCTGGCTGAATCTCGAACTCGCAAAGAAATCGAATTCATGTCTGGTATATGTATTAGTTCACGAGATGGTACATCTGCTGGAGCGTAATCATAACGATCATTTTCATGCGTTGATGGACAAGTTTCTACCGCAATGGCGTACTTATAGGGACGAACTCAACCGCGCACCTTTGGCACATGAAGATTGGCAGTATTGAAGACGAGTTGGCAGAACCTTTATCGCGTTGTCACTACCATTCAGGCAAATTTACGCGGATAGGGTTACCATGTGGAAACCTTCCACCTGGTCGGAGTCTTCTACCCAGAAAAGTTACCATAGCGTCTCGCTTAGGAGCATCTTCTACAACAGTCCACGTGATATATAACGTCGGATGATTAGTTACTTCAATATTAAAACCTTTGAGATAATCTTGAACTCTGTTTCTAATAATGCCCTGACCGACTTGAATCACTTTGGGACGACTGAGATCATCCCAATACCAAATGATGTAGATCCCTTGAAGTTTATCAAAATATCTGTTGTTTAAAAGATCTGAGCTGAGTTTATACCAAGTATTGTTTGGACTTTTCTGCCAATGTACTGTCATGGTTTACTCGTTTTCTTCCTTCTTATTTCCACAAAGCACTGCCAACAAATATCTACTCCTCTTTGCCTTTTAGATTTTCAAGGAATGGACTCAAGAGATCAATCGGGATTGGGAAAACAATGGTCGAGTTTTTCTCTGCGCTGACTTCTACTAACGCCTGCAGGAATCGGAGTTGTACGGCTGTCGGGGTTTTGCTGAGGATATCTGCGGCATCGGTTAACACTTGTGCGGATTCAAATTCACCTTCGGCGTGTATGACTTTGGCGCGGCGTTCGCGTTCGGCTTCCGCTTGCTGCGCCATCGCGCGTTGCATCTCAGCTGGGAGATCTACGTCCTTGATCTCCATTGCCAGGACCTCAACGCCCCACGGCTCACAATGTTTTTTGACGATATCCTCCAAGTCCTGATTCAGTTTCTCGCGTTCAGAGAGCAGATCGTCAAGTTCAGCACGTCCGAGCACACTTCGGAGTGTTGTCTGTGCAATCTGGCCAATTGCAAAGCCGAAATCCTCGACTTCAATCACTGCCTTATCCGCTTCGGTCACCCTGAAGTTAAGCACGGCATTCACACTCACCGAAACATTATCTTTTGTAATCACGTCTTGCGGGGTAACATCGTTGACAATAAGACGCAAACTGACCCGTTGCATCCGCTCAATCCAGAAAGGTATCATAAGTACGAGACCGGGACCGCGAGTCCCCGTCAAGCGTCCGAGTCGGAAAATAACGGCGCGCTCGTATTCTTTGAGAATCCTGATACTTGTGGCTAACAGGATAACGACAACAATAGCAATGGCAAAATAGGTCGGGTTAATTTGTGGTAACATTTTCGATATTCCTTTCTAAGCGTTGAATCCTGTAATGTCGCGAGCCTTCTCGAAAAATGCGCGTTTGCGCGGGGTGTTGATCTGCCATTGCACGGGTACGGATTGGTAACCGTTGTTATAGTCGTTTTCACCGGGGTCAAAGTAACCCCATGACGCGTATTGGCTGACAGCAGCAACGAAGTTGTTCAAAGGTTTATCGAAATCGAAATGATCGTCCTCGTTGAAAAGGATTGGCATCGGACGGTACCCCGGCACTTCACGGGTCTGTTGGACCATCTCAATGATGCGGTTTGGGTCCTTGACACCATTCCCGTGGACAAGCAGAAAATCAGAGCTTCGGACGACGTTCTCAAGTGGCACCTTACCGCCACCGTAACTCGTTCCAACGAGGAATCTATTGTTGTTATGTGTTATGGCTTTTACACGTTCAATCAATTCGTGTACCCGTTGCGGTTTTAGAATTTCATGGGTATATGCTCTGACATTGCATTCGTTGTTTACTTCAACAATAACGTTGGTATACCGTTTGTCAAAGAGCCATCCGGTTGCGTTGTCTACGGCACGTTTGACGGCGTTCTCGTCCTTAACCCGCTGGTCTTGCCCGAAATAGAAATAACCGAGAATGACAACCATGCCGAGATCGTCAGCGAAATCAATAATCCGTTCAAGGCGCGAGAGATAATCCGCGTTGAGACTCCCATCGGCTTCGATACCGGAGTTGTGCCACGGCTGCGCTTTGGAATAGCCTTCAGGGCTCCCGCCTTGGAGGTTGATCGTGAACGCCAAGCCCCCATGTGCACGCCAAGTCGGCATCGCGGCTAAAAATTCGCGGGTATTGCGTTCGGGGTCCCATGCTCCGGTGTCCGGGTATTCCCAAAGGTGTATAGTTTCTGGATTTCTGTCATCAAAGATGCCTTGCACCATACGGGTGTTGATGAGCAACCCTTCAATTTTATTATCTTGGTAGAAACGCCCTGGGTAGGTAATTTCTCCGTTAATGTAAAATGCATCGTCAACAATACTAACTGCTGTTTTCATGACTTTTTCCCTTTCTTTTGTACGTCTATCAATATAGATTTCACGGTGGTCTGCATGCAGTCGTGAGGGGCAGTTAACGAGAAACAATCCAGCCAATGCGGTGCTTCCGTTAATTAAAAAATGCCTACGGTTCATGAACTTTTTCATTACGCTCACTGCGTTTTCTGTGAAAGTGCTTTAAAATAGCGTCGCAGTTGTTCCCGATACTGGAACGGAATATCCTCAAGTTCTTTTGCATGCGGTGTGGCTTCTAATTTCTGAACAATTTCAAGGAGCTCAGGATGTAAAGGCGGCACTTCTTGTGCAGGCGTTTCGGGCTTTTCCGCCACCTCTGCTTTGCGTTGTTTACCGACATCCCGTTTTTGCAACGACTTTAAACTATCAAGCATTCGCGTCAAAATTTGTTCCTGTCTATTGAGCACCTGTTCATCGAGTTCACCTTGCCGGAGTGACTGCTCAACTTCTGTCATCTCCCCTGCGACATCTTCGAGACTTCCCAACATTTGTGCCATCTGTTCTGCGCGCTCGGCGAGGCGTTCAGTCGCTTCCCGAATCAACTGCTGTTGCGCAGCGAGTTGACGCATCATCTGTTCAAATCCTGGGGTTTGTCCCTGCTCTCGCATCTGTTGGCTCAGATTTTGTGCCATTTGGTTCAACTGCTCCTGACTCTGGGCAAGTTGTTGGAGCTGCTCTAACATGTTTTCCATGCCGCTGGCGCCCATCTGTTGGTTCATCTGTGCCATCGCATCAAGGAGTTCAAAGATCGCCTGATTCAGATCCGCAAGTGCGGTTCTCTGAATGGGCAGAGCGAGGCTGGGTTGTCTGTCCTCCAAGGCGCGTGCAGCGCGGGAAAGCGCGTCTTTTGAGGCATTCAGATGCCACACAACCTTGGGTGGGACTTCCATTTGTCGGTTACCGAGTTCCCAAAGTTTATTGGCAAGTTGTGTGAGCCCCTCTGCGGTACTCAGTTCATCCGCTGCCAGATTTTGCAACTGCAGAATCTCATTTGTGATATAAGTTTCTGTCTGTCCAGCAATGATGAGATCATTTGTTTTAGAAAGTACTTCCTCATGAAGGTGCGAGAGGTGGAGTCCGCTTTTAACGGCTTCGCGCATAGCGGTCAAGGTTTCGTTAGCGTTCGCGCCCTCCATAAATTCCAAAGCGTTATCCAAACCTTGCGCGAGTTCTGTCAACGTCTGTTCCGCTTCTCTACCAGATTCGAGTGCCTCTCTGTTCTGCCCACTTCGGAGATTCTCGCTGGTCGCTTCAAGGTCCTCAGGGAGGTTCTGATCCTTGGCAAACTGGTTAAGGCGTTTGACTTCATCTGCGAGTCGTTCAATCTGGGGTGGCGCGTTCTCCTTATTCTCCGCGAGTTCACCCATATCCGCGCCGAGTTCGTCTAATTGTTCGCTGAGCTTACCGAATTCCTCACCGACGCGATCCTCCTTTTGTGCAAGTTCGTTTGCGGGTGCGGATTCGGCTGATGTTTCCAAAGTATCCATGAGTGCCTTTTGTTGATCAGCAAGTGCTTGTGCCTGTTTCGCAGCGGCTTCGAGTTCCTGTTGAAGGAGAATCTGTTCATAGAGGGATTTGGCGCGTTCCAACTGCTGTAAAAACTGTTCTTGGCTGAGATTCGCCTCCATCATTGCTCGCTCCTGCTCACTCACCTGCTGCTTTGCTAATGCCTCAGATAACTTCCGCAAAATCTCTTTATGTTCCTCGGAGAGTGCCTGCTCCATCAGTTCTTGGAGTTCCTGATACTTCTGTATCGTCTCAGTGTCAAAGAGTTGCTTCTGCTCCATATCCTCCGCTGTCTGCTGCATATCTTCAACTAACTGCTTCGCTGCCTGTTCAATCTCTTTCTGGTTTTCAAACACCTGTTGCATCAGGTTTTCATCGTTGAAAGTGAGTTCTTGGCTTTTCCTGATCTTACCGAGGAGAGTGTCAATCAAACCGGTTGCGTCTGCTTGCTCATCAACGAGGTCTTCAAGGCCTTGTTGTTCTGTTTCTTGTGTGGTCGCGACGGAATCATATAATTCGGAGAGCGACGGGAAGCGGAGTGTATAGGTAGGCGATTTGCCGATATTCGGGCCCGAGACATCGTCGTTATCCAAAGCCTGGACATAATAGGCAAGCACTTCACCCGGAAAGATGCCAATCCGATCAACATCCCATCTGTACGCGACAGAGACCGATCTGCGTACAGGTACGTTCTCCACACCCCACCGTTTTAAGGGGATATTTACTTCTTCGGCACCCTCTGCCTCAACACGATACACCAATTGGAGTGCTTGTATACCGTAATCATCTGTTGTCTCTACCTTTAGGTCTACTAACATAGCATTATCCAAAACGGTGTCCCGCGCGGGGGTGACGATATTGACATCAGGGGCGGTATCTTTGAAGACGGTCAGCGTATAGTTAATAGGTTCGCGATTCGTAAAACCCTCAACATCGGTAATTTGGATACGATAGTTTCCACTCTCCTGTGCAATAAAGCTGCCTCGCATTGTCCGAGGGATAGGATTTGCTTCTGTTCCCTGTCCGTCTACGCGCGGCTGTGGAGTAGTGCCCAATAGGTGGCGCGCCGTGATCTCCAATTTGACATTATCGGATTCTTCAAACGCGAGGGATGCCGCCTGAAGCGGTTTGTTACTTTCGCCCGTAAACACGAGCTCGGTTCCGAAAAGTGCTTGTATATCACCTGTGTTTGCTGGAAACGTCTGGGATTGCAGGCGTGTGTAGGCAGGGTAGTTCAGCCGATACTGAAATTGTGTAACAATTGGTTCGTCGCTAATCGTCACTTGATACTGCGCTGATGCGACCTCTTCGACAGAAATATAGTATTGTAGCGGACGGGTAACATTTTCGAGCGTCAGATGATAAGACGAAGCAGTACCTGGAACCTGCTGATCGCTTGCGCGTTGCATCGGCATTGATTGCCATTCTACGGTTGACGTTTGCGCATTACCGTCTCCGATGCGGTAGTAAAGTGTGACAGGTGCGCCGATGTGTCCGCTCACTTTAGCGGCGACGTTAACATCGGTGCCGCGTTCAACTTGCGTGTTACCGGGTCGGATTTCTGTAATCTGAATGGCTTTTTTTTGATTTCCTTGACTGTCGGGGAGTGTCTGTGGCAAAGTCTGGAAGGTCGCAGCAAAACCGTTGAACGCGTTGGGTAAGAGAAAATGGGTGATAAGCAAAAGTCCTACACCGGCAACAGCGATACCAGCGTTCCGTTTGATTTTCCGAAATTCGGTTTGAAACACCTGCCCCCGTTGAATGTGTTCCATGTCTTGATCGGTCTGGATGATGAGATGTTCAATAAATTCTGGGGCATATCCGAGTCGATTCTCTGTCAAGTTCTTCCAAAGTTGTACGGCACTGAGAATCCGGTTTTCGGATGCAAGTTCACTCTCTCCTTGCGTCAATTCAAGGCGTGAGGCAACTGCAGCGTCTGTGAACCTTTTGCTGAGCGGTATGATAAGCGAGCGGATGACGATGTAGACAGTAATGGCAGTTGATAGTAGGAGAATCCCGATACGTCCCCAGAGCAAGAAGGGAACCTGTCGGACCTGGAAACTGAAGTTGAGAATGACAAGCACGCCCACCATGACGAGCGTTAGTATACCGACACACTTCAGGAAGCCTTCAGAGAAAGTGAGCCACCACCATTGCCGCCGAACGGCATGCAACCGAGCAATTAGGTTTTCGTAGGCTTGGTTTACGTTTTGTCTGTTCATTTTATTGGTCCTTTTTTTTTTCTAATCAGGCATTAGTGGACGGCACGACGGAGCGTGCCTACTACTTTGAATCCTATTAATGTGTTAGTGCATACACAGCGATATTAACCGCCATTTTTGCGGCGAGTTCCCGTACTTGTGGTGTATCCGCTGGATGTACATCGGCATCTTCGAGTCCGTCGCCGATATCGGAACTGTAAACATAGTAAACGACCATGCGCCCATCGTGAAAGAGCCCAAATCCTTGTGCTGGCTCACCATCGTGTTCATGAATTTTCGGTAACCCATTCAGCGCATAGAAACAACGGTAAATGAGATGTGTATTCGGTATCGGCTGCAATTTTTGTTCGGGAAACACTCTTTGCATTTCACGTCTAAAACTCTCGTCAAGTCCATAATCATCATTGGCAAAGAGAAACCCACCGTTCATTAGGTAGCCCCGTAATGCCTCAACCTCAGCTTCGGTCAGTTGAATATTTCCGTGTCCGACAAGGTATAGCATCGGATACTGGTAAAGCGTATGATCCGTTAGCTTCAGAATTACGCGGTCCTCAGCGGTCTCAATATCCGTTCGGGTTCGGAGGAGTCTGAGCCAATTTTTAATAACAGTTGCGTCTCCGTACCAATCGCCACCGCCGCTATAATGAACCTGGGCGATCGTCATTGGAATTCCAGAAGCGAGTCCGCTTTGCCCAATATGCAGAGCGACTGCTGCGCAAAACAGGAGACAGCAGAGTAAAAAAAGGTTCCGTCTGATGAATCGTGTCATAGTATTTTTCCGCTAAGTCAGCCCAATCCGTTTACGTAAAAACCATTCTGTGCCTAACAATCCGACGACGATAATAAGAATCAACGGATGACTCCAGAGTTCCCGCTCTGCATCAACAAACACCGAATTTTGGACCTTGGCAACGTTTTGTGGTAATAGGTCTGCATCCGCTATAGCGAAATAGGCTCCACTGGTTTCCGATGTGAGTTTCTTCAAAAGGGCTTCGTTGAGTTGCGGTACCTCCAATTCAGCGAGTTGTGGATGAACATGGATATCAATTCGATCTTCGCCCAACGTCTGATTAGCGGTTCTTGCTGTTGCCCGGATACGGTAAGTCCCATTCTGTAATAATGAAAATTGGGCACTATAGAGATTTCCGGTGTCAGTAGCGGTCTCAGTTATACCGCGGATCTGAAGTTGGAAGGGCGCGCCTTCAGGCGGCACAACTTCAAATTGAACGGTTGCGTCTGTCTGTGTCGCGCGGTAGGCTTCAGAGTATAGATATGCCGTAACCTTCGCTGTGTCGCCTATGGCATAACTGTCGGCATCTGTGGTAAGGTGCAATTTCTCGTCATCGGTGTTCGTTGCCATCCATCGAAGTACTTGTGCCCAGAAGCGTGAATAAAGGTCTTGATAACGCGTATCTTTAAAAGTATTGACTCCGAAATCCCAATTCCAGAGTCCTTCTGCTGCGATCAACAGGCTTTTGCCTAAGCCAGCTCTCTGCAGAATCAGGACAGGGTCCCCGTTCCCCGTTTCTATAAGAGGCGTTGCGCCGCCTCTGAGGCGAAACCCGCTAAAGGATCGAGACAGTGCTGGCATGTTTCGCCACGCCGCTGCGTTATTGCTTGCTAAGGTCGAAGCTTGATTTTGTTGTGCGTCCATAAGTTGTAACATTGGGTGAAACATACCGGAGGGTGTCGGTTGTACAATGAACTCCGTATCGTGTCTACGGGAACCGTTTCTGGGAATATCAATGGGTAAAAGTTGTGCCAATTCCGTATTTCGGAGTCCATTCATACCGAGCATTCTGCGAGACGGGAGAAAGATAACCGGTTTTCCTTGGACTTCAACGAAATCAACGATCGCGCGTTGCTGTGTAGTGGTAAGATGTTCCTCCCCTAAGTCCCCTAAAATCAACACATCGTATTTGGAAAGCTGTGCCTGTGTTTCAGGGAAGCGCGGGGTTTCCGATGTCGGCGTTGCCTGTGGATAATACCCATCTAAGCGACTGAGCACACTGCCAGCCGGTGGAAACCGCTTCGATTTGTTCTTTAGCAAGAGCGCACAAGTCGCCTCAATATCAGGGTCTCGTTGGAGGGTACGTTTCAGATATGTGTACTCCCATCTCGGTCTGCCTTCGAGATAGAAAACGTTAAGTTTTGCTTTCACAACTTTCACGGCAAAGGTCTTTTGATTGTTCGCTTCTGTTAATTCGCCATCAAGCACTGGAAGTTCGACGGTATATTGGAAGTTGCCTTCAACCTGTGGTGTCAATTTCAATTCAACGACCTGTTTTGTGGTAGCAGTCGCGGGTGTTGCGGTCTGGGGCTGGTTAAAGGTTAACGTCGCTGTGTCTACAAGGGTTTTACGCGTCATCTCTCGTAAAGAAAGTCGTGTCGTTTTACCAGCATAGCCTGTTTGTACGACCGTTACCCGGATGATACTCTCATGGTTTGTATAGGCAATTGGCGTGTAATCAATGTGTTGAATCTGAACGTCCTTTGGTGGTTTCACAGAGCCGACCCCTATCGCATAGACTGGCACATTCAATGTAGCAACATCTTCTAAAGGAAACCGTCCAGAGTTATGTGCGCCATCGGTAATCAGCAGAATCCCGGCAGTGTTTTGGCCTTTCCATGCTGCTGCGGCTTCTCGTATAGCCGTTCCAATATCAGTCAGTGCGCCGTTGGGTTCAAACGCTGGGGGTGCTTCGGCATCAAGGTCTTGTGGTAACGGTGCGCTTTGATGAAGTCCTGTATCAAAAGGGTAGAGATGTACCTCGAATCGGTCGCGTAAAGCCTGTAGGAATCGCTTTTGCTCATTAAACAGCAACTCGTTGACCTGACTCAGCCGAGATACCGAGGTTTCACCCATAGATGCATCAACGAGGTTCATACTTTTCGATGTATCCACTAAAATGGAAAGATGCGTTGGCGGTGTGATGTCCTTTTTTTCAATAATGACGGGTGCTAAAAGACAGCAGAGCAGGATCGCCGCTGCACAGACCCGCATTGCGATGAGTAAAAATCGGTACCTCGGATGGATAGGCTGTGTCATCCGCAGGTAAACAAATACGGTTACGCCGATGACGATGCCAATACCGAGTACAACTGCCCATCCGGGCAAAAAATAGGTGAATCGCATATCTATTATAATCCCTTCTGCAACATATTATAGTCTAATTAGGGGATCAATGTCAAAGGGAATTTAGTTGTCAGTTGTCAGTACGGTTTTTCTACGAAAAACCTTTTCGTTAACAGTTAAAGAGGTTTTCTGTGGAAATCTTCACAGAGAACGGAACTGTTCAAAGAACCCTCTTAACTTATAACCTATAACTTATAACCATTCCCCTGAAATAAGTTTGACAATCCGTGATTCGCTATGTTAAAATATGTATAAAATAAACTGCCACAGAAGCGGAGCAAAACATGGCGGAACAAAATGGTAACGAAAATGTAGTTGAAACGCAAGAGCAAACGACAGCATCAAGCGGTGTTATTATTAGTGCTGCACAGCTGCAGTCGCTTGATATTAGCGATCGGTTCACACGGACAAAAACAGCGACCGGTTGGCGTATTAAATTGGAAGCATCTGCTCGCGTCACTGTTAACTTTACAACGAGTATGCGGAAGCTTGAAGTCACACTTATGCAGGACGATTGCATTGAACGTGACGGAGATGACCTCATTCTGATACGGAATCAACCTGCGGAGGCATATCGATCCCAAAGAGGTGTATCGTCATCGCCGCTTGCGCGGTCGCTTGAACGGACATCGGGTTCTGAAACGTCTGAGAATTAGACGGTCTGGTTCACTTTTCATCAGGAAAAGATAGGGGGTGACTGCCCATTCTGGAACGTATCTATCGACTTCTCTCAAGTTTAAAGGGTGGAACCATGATCCCTACAGAGGTAGTGCTGAGTCCACAGAGTTATGCCCAAGTGGTCTCGGAGCTGGCTGAAACCCTTGGTTACGAAGGCATCTCACATCTGCAGCTTGCGCATCATCTCGCCTTGACAGTTTCTATCCAACAAGAAAATACAGACCTTGTTGTCCTGAAAGAGTTGAGTCCTAACCCGTGCCCGATCTGTCACCGTCGCCTGACGTTCCTTCGGGAAACTATGGATCGCTTTGAAAGCGATGGTTCCCAGCAGATTCGTTGTTCTATGGGCCATCGTTATCCGGGTGAACTAAAGGTGTACTACCTGGACATTTTCCAAAACACGGTGGGCAGCGAAGTGGAGAAGCCTGTGAAGGTGTGTCCAGAATGCCAAGGTGAAAACATCCAGTATTTGGCAGCCAATGTGATGTTTTGCCTTGATTGTGATTGGGATAGCGGGATGGAGCCACGGTATCAGATACAAAGTGTGCGAGAATAATAGCGGAATTTAATTCAGAAATGTTGGGTTGCGCGCTTACAAGGATGGTGTTCTTATAAGCGCGTAACCTCGGAATAGATTTAATGGAAGTGTCCAGCATGCGGGTCCGCTGCTTCAGCAGCCATATCCGGTGGTTCTTCAATCTCCGTAATGAGGGTTTCTGTCGTTAAGAGCAGCCCTGCGATGCTCGATGCGTTCTGTAGTGCGGAACGGACGACCTTCGTCGGGTCAACGACCCCTTCGGCAAGCATGTCGCCATATTCCGTGGTAGCGGCGTTGAATCCGAAATTCCCTTCCGCCTCTTGTACTTTCGCGACGACCACGGAACCTTCCATCCCAGCATTCTCAGCAATCGCACGGACCGGTGAAAGCAGACTGCGTCGGATAATATTGCGCCCGGTCTCTTGGTCCCCGTCCAATTCCAAACTATCAAGTGCGGCTGCAGCCCGGAGGAGTGCGATACCGCCGCCGGGGACAATCCCTTCTTCAATAGCGGCGCGTGTTGCAGCAAGCGCATCTTCAAATCGAGCCTTCTTCTCTTTCATCTCGACTTCTGTAGCGGCACCCACGTTGACAACAGCGACCCCCCCTGCGAGCTTCGCGAGTCGTTCTTCCAACTTTTCCCGATCATACTCGGAAGTTGTGTCCTCTATCTGTTTACGGATCTGCTCGACTCTTCCCTCCACATTCTCTTTCACGCCGCTGCCGCCGACAATTGTCGTGTTATCCTTGTCAATGACGACGCGCCGAGCAGTGCCGAGCATACCGATAACAACGTTTTCCAGGCGGATACCCGTCTCTTCGGAAATGACTTGGCCACCCGTCAGTGTCGCGATGTCTTCTAACATCTCTTTGCGTCGATCCCCGAAGCCGGGTGCTTTTACTGCGGCAACCTGAAGGATGCCGCGGAGTTTATTGACGACCAAGGTCGAAAGGGCTTCGCCTTCTACATCCTCAGCAATAATGAACAAGGGGCGCGCAAGTTGCACTGCCTTTTCCATAATGGGTGCGAGGTCCATGACTGTGGTAATTTTTTCGGTGTTAATGAGAACAAAGGGGTTCTCAAATTCGACGACCTGTGCTTGTGGGTCCGTTACGAAATTCGATGATAGGAAACCGCGATCAAACTGCATCCCTTCAACGATGTCAACCTGGGTTTCTGAGGTTTTGCCTTCCTCAATCGTGATGGCACCATCATTTCCAACTTTGTCAAGGGCTTCAGCCACAATCGTACCGATGTTGCTATCGTTTGCCGGGTCATTCGCAGCGATTGAGGCGACTTGTAGAATTTCTTCATGTGTATTCACGGCACGACTTTGTGTCGAGATCGCATCAACAGCGGCACCCACAGCTTTGTCTATACCGATTTTCAACTGCATCGGGTCGGCACCGGCGGTGACGTTTTTGAGACCTTCATGAAGAATTTCCTGCCCTAACAGCGTCGCCGTGGTCGTTCCATCGCCAGCGACATCGTTTGTTTTTGTTGCGATGGATTCCAGCAGTTGGGCTCCCATATTTTCGTACGGGTCCGGGAGTTCAATTTCTTTTGCGACGGTGACACCATCGCAGGTTACCAGCGGGGCACCGAACGATTTTTGGATGACTACATTTCTTCCGCGTGGACCAAGGGTAACCTTCACGGCATCCGCGAGTGTATCCGCACCGCGTTTGAGTGCTACCCTTGCTTCTTCGTCAAAGATAATTTGCTTTGCTGGCATTGACTTCCTCCTCTATCAATTTGAGTGTTAGTATCTTGAGACCATAAAAAGCGTTGCGACTGTAAATCGCTTCCATAATTATAGCATACACGCTCAGTAAAGTCAATTTTTTATCATTGCTGAATGCTGTTCAGAATCCAGAACTTGACACCAGAACGCAAATAAGGTATAATCCCCATATCTGAAATGCAAGGTTTGTGCGTAATATCCGGCGAGGTTAGAAACCTCGCCGGCAACGTCAAATGTCTAATATTACCAGGCTTCCCTACGCGACTTACAATCAACGGGAATTCTTCAGACTTCCCCAGGTAACTGCCAACTTCTGCGCGGGTTCAACTGTGAGGGTTGCCTCACCTAACGTAATCGCTGGGATTATAGGTACTGAGCCTAATTCCAGAGAAACGATGTCTATTGTCTCAATCCAGTCATCGGGACGCGGGTTTTCCCATTTCGTGGTAATCAAGCCAGCGTGTCCACAAGGACCGCCCTCTTTCAAGATCCACCCCCAGACGGAGTTGTCGTCTTCAAGTGCATTGCCATCGTGGCACCAGTCGTCGGAGTTAAAACCTGAAGTCAGCTCCAGTTCTTCCTTTTTCCCGCTCCGGTAGTGCATGACGAACTTGTAACTTGGCACCCCGTTCTGTTCCCATCCGGTTGCGTGGAAAAAGTAGACAAATTTTGCTTTGCCACCAACTTCAATGTCCTCGACTGCTTTGGGCCATTTCGCCGCATTCGTCCCGAAGACAACGATAGCACCGTCGATAATCTGAAATTCAACCTTTCCATCGGGTCCCTCAAATTCGCCGACTTCGTCAATGGGTAGGCGCGAGAGTGTACTGTCACCTGGGTTCAGCGTCCACCATTGGTGTTCGACCAGTTTTGTGTTTGAATAGGGTTCGATATCAACATGCACCATAGGTGTCAATTTAGGGGTTTTCAGTAGCCTCTTCGAGTTTGCGAAAG
>VYCT01000174.1 GCA_009843785.1 Candidatus Poribacteria bacterium
CCTAACAATATCAACGACAGACTACCCTCAAAAAAAAATGGGGGTAAGTGACTTTTTTGTTGTTATTAAGTCTCACAAAGCCTTTGAATCCACATAGTCAGCAAGATCTCGCAGGGCAATAACTTTGTAATCATGTTCGGCAAGGTGTGCTATATACGCTTCAAAGTGTTCTGGTTCTGTATGAACCCATGGATGCTCCAGATCTGGCACCCCGTGGAATGTCAGGATCGCTATATTCCCATCCGTTGCTTGGCTAAGTGCCCACGTGAAATCATCAAAGTGCCAGTGCGGTCCCGCGGCACCTGTCGTCGGAATTAAGAGGGGATGATGCTGTGTCGGGTTATAAGCCGGGCCGCGGCCACCTTCGCCGTCGTACGGAAATTCTGGAGCAACGCCACGCCTCGCAAAGTCGAAACCGTGTGCAGCAACCACCTCAACAGCCGTTTCACCATGGCTATAACCGGGGTAACAGAACGTTGTCGGTTGTGCGATGCCGTGAGCCTTGCACCGGGCATCGATATGTTCAAGATCCGCGCGCAGTTCCGCCGCGGGCTGTTGCGTAACATTGCGATGGTGTCGGGTATGGTTGCCGATCTCGAAACCCGCATCGTGTAAGCCACGCACCTCTTCCCACGTCATATAGGCTTCTTTATTCGTCAGGAAATTCAACCCTTCGGTAATGTAGAAGGTCGCTCCGAATCCATAAGATTTCAGGAGCGGACCGACAAAAGTCGCCTGCGATTTGCAGCCGTCATCAAAGGTAAGCACGACAAGTTTATCAGGGATTTCCTTATGCAAAACGTTTTCCATACTTTTTAGCCTGTATTTATTTAAACTATAGTTTGGACAACTTCAATCAGGTTCATGTCCGCTTTTCAAGCCCTTTTGATTTTTCGCAAAGTTCCTTACACAAACGCAACTCGCAGAAAAATAAACGTGGATACACCGATTCGCAGCCCCGTAGGGGCGGTATGTCTATAGAAACGCCATCCCCCCACGCGGCTAAGCCCCGTAGGGGCGGCATGTCTATTTCGGAAAAATTGTCCAAACTTTAGTATTTAAAAAGTTCGAGGTTATATTGCATTGCCAGATTATTATAGCCATAAACCGCTGCTTAAATCAAGAAAAATTACATCAGTGACCTCTTCTTGTAGGAGTGATTTCTGGGTCGCGATTCTCACGGATCACTGACTACCATTCCTCCGACTGCTGACAGCTAAAGAAAATACTTGACAAAAATTCTAAAATAATTTAAAATACCCACAGGAAAATAATGGAGGTGTAATTATGATTGATCGACGCGCATTTCTAAAATCGCTGGCCGGTTTGACAACGGGTATTCTTTTGTCATCAGCATGTGCCGAAAGTGATGAAGAAAATAGTACCAATGACCGCCTTGGTGCGCTCTTGCCGACACGACGATTCGGTCGCACAGGCGAGGCTGTGACAATGCTCGGCGTTGGCGGATGGCATATCGGAGATATGACGGAAGCTGAGGCTCAGAAAACAATCGAAACCGCGCTTGAAGGCGGTGTACGCTTCTTTGATACCGCAGAAGGTTATCAGACAGGCGGCAGCGAGAGTCGCTTAGGAAAACTCCTTGTTCCAAAATATCGAGATGATATCTTCCTTATGACAAAGACGAGAGCACGGGACGCAAATGAAGCTTGGGAACACCTTGAAGGGTCGCTCTCACGCCTCAATACAGACAGACTCGACCTCTGGCAGGTACATGCTGTACGAAACCCCGCAGACGTGGATGAGAGAATTGAAAACGGTGTTTTGGATGTTATGATTGAAGCCAAGGAAACTGGGAAAACACGTTATATCGGGTTCACAGGGCATTCAAGTCCGGCTGCCCATCAACGCGTCCTTGAAAAAACGGATATCTTTGATGCTTGCCAATTATCAATGAACCTTGTTGACGTTAGTTACGAAAGTTTCATCGAAAAAGTCGTACCAACCCTCGTGGAGCGAAACATCGGCGTGATTGGGATGAAAGCCTTGGCAAACGGCGGATTCTTCGGCGGTTCGCAGCACGGGCGGCACGGCACGAATCCGAAAGTCGTCCCAGATCGCGTCAGCATATCCGAAGCCATACGGTTCGTCTGGGCACTACCCGTTAGCACACTCATTACCGGTCCCGACAACGCCAAGCAGATGCAAGAGAAAATTGACATAGCAAAGGACTTTACCGGTATGGAAGACGACGAACGCCAGAAGTTGATAGAGAAGGTTGAAGATATGGCAGGGACGACCGTCGAATTTTACAAAGCCTAAACTCTAAAATAAAAAAGGCAAGAACGATATGTTCTTGCCTTTTTGGTTCGATCCCTTATTTCTTCAGCGTTGCCCATGTGGTGGTGAGTTTGTCGGTCGCGGAAACGTCAAAAGCCGCATCCAAACCATCATCCATGATACCCTGAATCTCATCCTCACTCAGAACCACATTAAAAATGGCTACATCGTCAATGATGCCTCTGAATTTGCCTGCGTACCCGGAACCGATGAGCAGATTAAGATCGCTGGGACTGGAGTCTCCACACGGGTGGGCACCACATTTCAACCATTTATCTTGACCGGTGACCTCACCGTCTTTGTACATCCTATACTCGCGTTTTGAGACATCTCTGACTTCAGCCACGTGAATCCATTCATTATCTACGAAAGTGCCAGGCGCAGGTCTTGCCACCTCTACATAAGGCTGACAATTTCCGCCACAATCGCCCCAATAAAAACTCATCCGACCATCTGGCTCCATTGTCAAGCAACCCTCGCCGCCGTATGATTTGCAAACTATGTTCTGGCGACCACCCCCTACGCTTTCAGGTCTAGCCCAAAAAACAATTGTCACATCTCCGTCGAACTGAAGGGATGCATCATTTCCCATATCCACGAAGTTGGTGCCATCGAACTCAAGTGCCTTGCCAAACTTCCCATCCACCCACTTCGGTTTACTCATGAGTGTACCGTCGTTCCCGTTTTCAGAAGCATCTTTTGCAGTATCCCCTTTACCTTCATCGAATTTCCATATCCCCACGATAGTATCAGGGTCTAACACAGCATCACTCGAAATCGTGAATATACTCGCAATAAATAGAACGACTATACCAGTCCATACCAATCTGATTTTCATCTGTCTACTCCTCCTTATAGGGTTCGTATATGCTCCACACTAAAGTGCGAAAGTTATTTCCCAAACTAAAACGAATGGTTCTTTTGTTCAATTAGACATAACTATAAAACAAAAGGTTCGTTTCTTATAGATCAGGTTTTCTGCTCAGGTAAAGCCTGTAGTTTGGCGCAAACCCGAGCAAACTTCAACACTTTAACTATCTCGTATTTTGGAAGAGGGTTTTATATAAAATGAATAATGGTACTGGAATTAGCGGAAATCCTCTCTCAACCGCGTTACAGC